>CAVCDR010000001.1:0-5624 GCA_963601025.1 Agathobacter sp.
ATATTAATAGTGCAAGTCTATATGAAAATCTTGATTTAAAAGAAGATGATTATTTACTTGATGTATGTAGCGCTCCAGGTGGCAAGTTATTTAATTGTTTAGATATTGTTAAACCTAGTATGGCTTACGCTAATGAGCTACACGCTAATAGACTAGAACTTATTAAGAAAAAAGCTAGTGTACTTGGCTTTGAGGGAATCCATTATATTAATTATGATGGCCGAGATTTAAATAAGCATTTTAAGAAGAAGTTTAATAAGATCATTCTTGATGTACCTTGTAGTGGACTTGGGACAATTGGTCGTAAGCCGGACTTAAAATATCATATTAAGCCAGAAAATTTAGATGAGTTACAAACTATTCAAAGTGAACTATTAGATAATATTAAAGATTTATTAGAGGATAAGGGAATCTTGTTATATAGTACTTGTACCTTGAATAAGAAGGAAAATAGCAAACAAATTGAGAAGTTTTTGGCTAATAATACTAACTTTAAACTATTAAAAGAAGATACAATAATAAATGAATTTGGTGATTGTTTTTACTTTGCCAAACTAACAAAGGAATAATATGGAATTAATTTACGATAATACATTAAATGATTTAGAAGAATATTTAATTAAACTTGGTTTAAAGCCTTTTAGAGCTAAACAAATTTTTAAGTGGCTTTATGAGAAAAGAGTCGACTCTTTTGATCAAATGAGTGATATTTCTAAAGACTTAAAGGAACAATTAAATAAAGATTTTTTTATTTCTAGTTTTAAAGTAGTAAGGAAACAAGAATCTAAAGATGGCACAGTTAAGTTTTTATTCGAATTAAGCGATGGAGCCTTAATTGAATCGGTTTTAATGGTCTTTGATTATGGTAATTCAGCATGCCTTAGTTCAGAAGTAGGATGCAATATGGGCTGTAGTTTTTGTGCCTCTGGTTTGTTAAAAAAACAAAGAAATCTAACAGCTGGAGAAATCGTTTTACAAGCTTTAACTATTCAAAAATATTTAGATAAAGATAATAAAAGGCTTGACAATATTGTTGTAATGGGAACAGGTGAACCATTTGATAATTATGATAACTTAATGAAGGGCTTATCAATTATTAATAGTCCTTATGGCCTAGAAATAGGCGCTCGTCATATTTCTATTTCAACTTGTGGTCTTGTGCCGATGATTAAAAAGTTTGCGGATGAAAAGACCCAATATAATTTGGCTGTTTCTTTACATGCGGCTAATGATGAATTAAGAAATAAACTAATGCCTATTAATAAGGCTTATAACTTAACTTCTTTATTTGATGCTATTGACTATTATGAGAGTAAATCAAATAGACGTATTACTTTTGAATATTTATTAATACAAGGTGTTAATAGTAGTGAGAAGGATGCGGATGATTTAAAGAAATTATTAAAGGGTCGAAATGCTTATTTAAATTTAATTCCTTATAATGAAGTAAAAGAAAATGATTATAAGAGTACCACACCAAAGGAAACTTTAACTTTCTATGATTATTTAAAAAAGAGAGGCTTAAGTGTTACATTAAGACAAAAAAGAGGCACCGATATTGATGCGGCATGTGGCCAATTGAGAGCGAAAGAGATATTAAATGATTGATTATTATAGTTTGACAGATATTGGCTTAAAAAGAGCTAAAAATGAAGATAGTTATCTAACCATGCAGAATGACAATGGGGACTTTTTGGCTATTGTTTGCGATGGTATTGGTGGAGCTAATGCAGGTGATGTTGCCAGTAGAGAGCTAACTAATTATTTTAAGGAAAACTTTAATGATGCGCCTAAATTTTCGAGTTTAGATAATGCTAGAAACTATTTGCTATATCATTTAAAGAAAGCTAATAAACGTATTTTTGATTTAGCTAATGATAAACCTGAATATAGCGGTATGGGTACAACGATAACTGGCCTTTTGATTACAGGATATGGTGTATTAAGCATTAATGCGGGAGATAGTCGTACTTATGGTCTAATTAAGAAAGAATTATTTCATTTAACTTATGATCATACTTATGTTAATCAAATGGTCGAACAGGGTAAGATTACCTATGAAGAATCTTTAACTCACCCTAAACGTCATTATCTTATTAGAGCGGTAGGTGTTTGGGAGAATGTTGAATTTGATGTACATCGTGTTAGAAAGATGAACTATTATTTGATTTGTTCAGATGGTTTATGTGGCTATGTTAGTGATGAAGAGATTTGTGCTGTTTTAAATAATAATGAGTTATCTACTTGTAAAGATAAGTCTGATGAATTATTAAGACTAGCTTTAAGTAAAGGAGGCTTTGACAATGTTACGATCATTGTCATGAAACTTTATGAAAATCGCAAATAGATACGAAATTATTAAAGAAATAGGCAATGGCGGTATGGCTAATGTTTATTTAGCTTTAGATACTTACTTAAATAGAGAAGTGGCCATTAAAGTATTAAAGGGTGATATGTCAAATGACCCGGTTTCTTTAGAAAGATTTAAAAGAGAAGCTAACGCTAGCACTAAATTATCACACCCTAATGCAGTAGATGTATACGATGTAGGTGATGACCATAATATGCATTATATTGTAATGGAATATGTAAAAGGCCATACTTTAAAAGAGCTTATTAAAAGAAGGGGCGCTCTACCACCGAAAGAAGCTGTTTGGATTATGAAACAGTTGGCTAGCGCTTTACTTGAAGCTCATAAAAATGGTATTATTCACCGTGATATAAAATCGCAAAATGTTTTAATCAAGGATGATGGAACGGTTAAATTAGCGGACTTTGGTATTGCGGTTATCCATAATTCTATGCAGATAACATCCAAAGGTAATGTTTTAGGTTCTGTCCATTATTTAGCTCCTGAACTCGCAAAAGGTAACCAAGCTAGTATGCAATCAGATATCTATTCTTTAGGCATTGTCTTTTACGAATTATTAACTGGTGATGTCCCTTATAAGGCCGATACGCCAGTTCAAGTGGCCTTAGCTCATGTGCGTAACAATGTACCATATGTAAGAAAGTTCAATCCTGATATTCCTCAAGCTGTTGAAAATATCGTTATAAAAGCTACTGCTAGATCTTTAAAAGATCGTTATCAAAATGTAGCCCTATTAATTCAAGACTTAAATCGTTGTATGTCTTTAGAAGCTAGAAACGATAAGCGTGTTATTTTACATTATTCCAATACTAATATTGATGAAGTTAGGGAAGAAAAGAAGATTGAACAAATAAAGAAGAAAAATAAGGAAGAAAAGAAGACTAATACTATTAGCGCTATCTTTATTTCGATTGTTAGTTTAATTTCTATTGCGGCTGTAGTATTGATTTTATATTTTACCGGCATTATTGGAAACAATAATGATAAGTATGTTACAGTACCTAGCATTGAAGGCTTAAATCTTACAGTTGCGGAAGATGTTTTAAATCCTTTAGGCTTAAGCATCGATAAATCAAATATTAAATGGGAACTAACTGACGATACTGATGCGAATATTATTATTTCTATTTCTCCAGTATCAGGTTCTAAGATTGAAAAAGGCTCTAAGATTACGGTTACAGTTTCTGAAGGCAAATATTCTACGATGGCAAATTATGTAGGCCAAAACTTCGATACTGTAAAAAAACTTTTGACTAATACTAAATTTTCAATTGAAGGAAAAGCTGTTGAGTCTGATTTAGCTAGTGGCACTATCATCTCTCAAAGTATTGATGCTGGTACTAAATATAATCCTAATGTGGTTACTAAACTTGTGTTTACTTATGCCCAAGAGTCTACAGTCATGATTCCTTATGAAATAGTAGGCAAGAATATCGATGAGGCCGTTAGCTATTTTGAAAATTTAGGTTTTGTGGTAGAAAAACAAGATATTGATTATTCTACACTTTCAGAAGATTATCAAAAATATGATAACAACACAGTCTTTGATGTAAGCCCTAGTGCTGGTACTTTATATACAAAAACTGCTGATTCTAAAATCATCTTACGTTACTTTACAAATAAGGAGGTTTCTCAATGATCTTAGCTCCATCAATTCTTTCAATGGATTATAGTGATTTTTCTAATCAATTAGATATCTTAAATAATAATGTTAAATGGATTCATTTTGATGTAATGGATGGTCATTTTGTACCTAACTTATCTTTTGGGCCTGATATTTTTAAAGCTTTTAGAAGAAATTCTTCATTATTTATGGATGTCCATTTAATGGTTAATAATCCTGAATATTTCTCTAATGTCTTTATTGATGGAGGCTGTGATAATATTACTTTCCATTATGAAGTATTCAATAATACGGATGATTGTTTAAAGCTTATTAAAAATATTAAAAGTAAATATGTAAAATGTGGTATTTCTATTAAGCCTAATACATCTGTTGAAGATATTATTCCTTTACTTGAAGAAGTTGACTTAGTTTTAGTAATGAGTGTTGAACCTGGCTATGGTGGTCAAAAGTTTATTGAAAGCTCATATAGCAAGATAAAACAACTTGATGAGTACCGTAAACTACATAATCTTAACTATCTTATTGAAGTAGATGGTGGTGTCAATGGACAAAATGCCTATAACATCGTTGAAAGTGGATGCGATGTGCTTGTTGCCGGTAGCTATATCTTTAAAGGTGATATGATAAATAATATTAAAAGTATTACTTTTGATAAGTAAGGAGATTTGTATGGTAGAGAAATTTAGAGACAAGTATGTTTACTTATTTGCAATTATTGTCTTAGGCTTATTTAAACTAGGACAAGAATTGAGTGATTATCCAATTATTTGGTTAAGTAACATATTACCAAAGTTTACTAGTGAATCTGCTGAATTATATTTTCAACAATTAATAGCGGATTTGGTAGTTGTGATTGTAATGTTTGTGGTGCTAGCTATTACAAAAAAGATGGGCTTATTAACCAAAAAGGGTAAGGGCTTCTTTAAGGGATTACCTGTAGCCATGTATCCAATTTGCTTCTCATTATTTTGTTTAGCATTTCAAACATATGGTGCCCTAAGTGGTAACGCTCCATTAAATGATGTATCGACAATCTTAATGTTTCTACTATGTATGTTTATGGTTGGACTAAGTGAGGAACTTTGTACTAGAACAATTATAGCTGAAACTTTACTTGAACATTATGGAACAAGTAAAAAAGGTATCTATTTAGCTGCAATTGTATCTGGCATTCTATTTGGATTATTGCATTTATTTAATCTTACTTCTCAAGATACATTAGGCACTATAGTTCAAGTATTTGCAGCTGGAGCAGGTGGTATCACTTATGCAGCTATCTATTTTAGAACGGGTAATATTTGGATTACGGTATTTATTCATACGCTTAATGATATTGGAACTGGCGCTTTCTATGGCTTATTCAATAATGGTAGTTTAACAAGCGCGCTTGAAACAGATAGTGGTGGATCAGCTTTATATGGTCTAGTGCTTGTAATACCAGAAATAATAGTTACTTTATATCTACTAAGAGATGCCAAGATTCATGAAGTAAAAGAAAGCTGGTCAGAAATAAAAGATTAAACAAAAAGCCTAGAAATAGGCTTTTTCAGTTGACTTATATATATATATCAAAATAAAGATGTAATATTTGCTTTAAGAAAAGGAAAATAATTATGTCTTTATATG
>CAVCDR010000002.1:0-10138 GCA_963601025.1 Agathobacter sp.
CCTAAAATCTTACCTAATTTACCAAGTTCACCCATCATATCTGGAGTAGCAACGATTACATCGAAATCAAACCAGCCACCCTTGATTTTATCAAGGATTTCCTTATCGCCAACATAATCTGCACCAGCAGCCTTAGCTTCTTCCATCTTAGCACCTTGAGTAACAACCAATACTTTTTGGCTTCTACCTGTACCAGCAGGAAGTACCATAGCGCCACGGATTTGTTGATCAGCATGACGAGGGTCAACGTTTAATTTAAATGAAACTCTAATAGGAGCATCATACTTAACTGTAGCAGTCTTTTTAACAAGCTCACAAGCATCATTTACTGAATATTTTTTATTCTTTTCAATAAGGCTTAATGCATTCTTATATCCTTTTGATCTCTTCATGATTAACCCTCCACTTTGATGCCCATATTTCTAGCAGTACCTTCAATGATACGCATAGCAGCTTCAACATCATTAGCGTTTAGATCAGGCATCTTATATTCAGCTATTTCCTTAAGTTGAGCTTTAGTAATAGTACCAGCAGTAACACTATTAGGTGTTCCACTAGCTTTTTGGATGTTTGCGGCCTTCTTTAATAAGAATGCAGCAGGTGTAGTCTTTAGAACGAAATCAAATGATTTGTCTTCATAAGCTGTGATAACAACTGGAACGATATCACCCTTTCTGTCCTTAGTTTGATCATTAAATTGAGTACAGAATTGAGGCATATTGATGCCAGCACTTGCAAGAGCAGGACCTGGTTTAGCTGAACCAGCCGCAAATTGCAACTTACAGATTTTTGCAACTTTCTTTTTTGCCATATTTTCCTCCTTATGGTTGTGGGATTAACGGAGTAGTTGCACTCCTTCCACATGCCTAAATATTCTATAATTATTGAAAATAGATTTCAATAGTAAATTATAATTCAATTACAATTTCTTCACTATTTCCCTCATATTCATATAAAACAGTTACTTTATTGTCATTAACTTCTACTTTTGTCCATTTGTCTTTTAGATTAATAACCTTCTTATAGATTTCCTTTTTATTTTCATCATATTTAGAGGCATCATCGCTCATAAATAATACCGAACCAAATAAGCCATTAATATAAGCTAATTGATTCTTTTGTTCATCAGTTAACTTAACATTGTTATCTCTTAAGATAAAGACATCAGGGTCATTTAAGAAGGCTCTGCCATCTAATCCTCTTCTAAAGATTGTATTAACCATTGTATGCTTAGTAGAATTTCTTTCGTTATGAAGATGTTGCATATAGAACTTATCATCATAATCCAAAGAAACATCTGGTCCAATACGACAATAGTCAACTCTACCAAAGCCACTAGCACAAGGTACACCACAGCCTAGAATCAACTTATCCTTGCATAATTGTCTTAAGAAGTTCATGCCATCAGCCATAACTTTACCTCTTGGTTTATCGGGTCTAGGATAGATACATGCACTATATAAGAAATCAAGCTTTACTAAATCAAAGCCCCATTCATTAAAGATAGTATCAAATACTTTTTTTAAGTATTGTCTTACTTCTACTTTATAAATATCTAAGGCATAAAAGCCTGACCAATTACTACCAGCTGCCACAATATCTCCTTTATCATCTCTTAAGAAATATTCAGGGTGTTCTTTATAAAGTCTTGAATTAGTTTCAGCAGAGAAAGGAGCCAGCCATAATCCAGCTTTATAGCCTTTGTTATGAATGTTAGTAACAGTATCCTTTAAACCATTCTTAAATTTCTTAGAATCAACATCAAGCCAGTCACCAACAAATGTTTCATATCCATCATCAATTTGAAACATATCGACTTTTTGTTCCAAACTATCTAAACCATTTAAATCATTTATAATAATATCTTCACTAATTTTTTGGTAGTGATTATACCAAGATGTATAACCCACCATTCTTGATGCGGTAGGTTTTTCAATCTTTAATAGTTTAAAGTACTCATCATAAACACTGTCTTCATCACCTATTAAATAACACACATCGATTGCCGTAAAAGATTCACTAGTAGTATAACCGTTTAAATCAGGAATAACGGTAATACCTTTTTCTTTCTCAAAGACAAATCTTGTAAAAGCAAAATCATCATTCAATGAACCATAGAATTTATAATCATCATTATTTCTTATATATAGATAAGTCCAACCATGGTTATAGCCATTTTTGACAGGATAATCCGCAAAGTTATAGTCGCCATATCTATCTAGATGAAATTTATTAATTGTAAATTTGCCAAATGGCACCTTGCTTAAACCATAGTTAATTGTGTTAAAATCACTCTCATAAGAATATGTCCAATCAGAATAACCATTAAAATATATACGATCACTACTAGTCAAGCCAATAGGCAAAAAAACACTTATTTCCTTAAAAGTCACTTCCTTTTTTGGATAAACTTTAATCTTAAAACTACCATTATTAATTTCAGCAAAGTAGCCCAAATTATCATCTTGTTTAGAAAGTTCTTTTTCTAAATCAGCCGTTAATGTATTTTCTACATCGTTTAAATTATATCTAATATTTAATTTCATATGCTTTACTTATGTTTATAAAAATAACGATTCTCAAGAGCGAAGATTCTAGGAGTAAATTCTCCCTCTTTTATTTCAGCTAAGTTCTTATTAATAACCGCAACCTTAGAGTCGATGTTATCAATATAAGTTAATAATTCAGCCTCTAAAGTTTCAGGTAGAATTGGTGAGCCATATTCATATTGTCCATGATGAGACAATATCATATGTCTTAATAATAATAGTTCCTCACTATCTTCTAACTTTAATTGTTGACCAATTAATAATAAACGTGCGTCCATTATAGATATATGACCAAGTAATTTGCCCTTTGTAGAATATTCAGTAACTACAGGACTTGTAAATTCTTCAATTTTGCCTAAATCATGTAATATAACTCCAGCTAATAGATAATCACGATTTACACTAGGATATATATCGGCTAAAGCATTAGCTATCTTAAGCATTCCTGAAACATGAGTCGCAAGGCCACCAATGAAATTATGATGAATCTTACTAGCTGCCGGATATTCATATACATCACTGCTATAGTAATTAAGCATCGCATTTACAATCTTTGAAATATTTTCGTTATTTATTTGATTAATTGCATCTGCAATGTTTTTTCTAAGTTCATCTTTAGGAACAGGTGAATTAAAGACAAAGTCTTGCATATTAACTTCACTTTGACTTACCGGAAATACTTTAATAACTTTAGCTTGTAAATTGTTTCGATATAAGTTAATTTCTAATTCAAAGTTAAATACTTTGCCAACACATAATGTTTTTTCAATCTCTCCTTTTACATCCCACATCTTGGCATCAATTGCCTTAGAAGAATCTTGTAAGGTTAAAGATAAATAAGGAGCACCCGAGTTAGTTACTCCCTTTACTAGTGAAGAAACAAGCAAGTTAGTATTTACATGTTCTCCTTCTTTAAAATCTTTTACTAATTTTCTTTCCATCTATAACTCCATTTCATTAATAAGGGCATAAATATTATCATAGCTAAAGCCTTTATTAGCTAAAGAAACAAATACTTTATTCCTTAATTCAGTACCACTATATTTATTTTTGTACTTCTTTAAAAGCTTACTTCCTTCTTTTCTAATGATATCCTTTTCTTGAACAATACTACTAGAAAAATCCAAAGATTCTACAGCTTGATTCGCGATGTCGTTTGAATATCCTAAATAAATAAGTTTGGATACAATCGCTTGTTTTTTCATGTTCATTGATTTATTGGAAATGCTCTTAAGATATTTATTAGCTACCTTAGTTGCGTTAGCTAGCTCACTATCCATGTCATAGATATAACATTCATCAATGATTTCATCACTAATACCAAGCTTCTTTAAACTAGCAATCACATGCTTCTTAGAATAGAAATTAGCTTTAAAAGAGTGAATCTTTCCTAATGTATAACGTCTATCATCTAATAGTTTCTTATCTATTAATCTTTCAATAATTAAATCAATAGTTTGATCGTTAAGTTCAAAATTAGCTTTGATATAATCTCTCATTTCCTTAATTGAATAATCTCTATTTGCTAACTTCTTTAAGCAATTCTTATAAGCTAAAGTACTAGCCTCTAATCTTTTTAATAAGATATAGTTAAGTTTAGATAAGCGTGTAGCATTTCTTAAGCCTAATGAATAATAAACATCAAGTGGAATAGTTAGGTTTTCAAGCAAGCCATTAAAATCTTTTAATACCAAGCATACACAATCATCTTTAAGTTGTGTTTTTGTTATTGTATAAGCACTCTTATAATCCTCGATAGCTTCCTTATATAGCTTGATTGAATCTTCGCCAAACTTGTCCGCATCATACTTTAATACCGAATTAATACAAGTACTACGTTTATTAGTTAATTCTTCATCACTTAAACAAGAAAACTTTTCAATGCAATCATAAATATCATCTACACTATTAAAGAAATATCCATTCTCATTTTCTTTAACAATATCTAGCAAAACATCATCATAATGAGCTAAAACCATTAACCCACTCGCTAAAGCCTCGATATAAGTCATGCCTTGCGTTTCACTTGTACTAGCGCTTATAAAGCCATTGCAAGCTGCATAATAATTCGGCACTTCATCAAATGGTTTCTTACCCACAAAATAAATATGATCGTTTAAATCTAAACTACCAGCAAGTTCTTTTAAATCATTTAAAGCTGGTCCATCGCCTACAACCAATAATTTAACTTTTAGATTATTTTCTTTAACTTTCTTAAAAGCATTTATAATCTTATCGATTGATTTTTCTTCGGCTATTCTACCTACAAAAATCAAGATGCGATCATCTTTATTAAAAGGCAAAGTTCTTCTTATTTCATCAACTTTATTTTCATCAATATTCTTTCGATTAAAACGATCTAATTCAATTCCTGTAGGAATAATATCGATTGGTGTTATAACACCATATGATTTGAGCATATTACAAGTCTTGCTAGATGGCGTAATAAGCTTAACGCAGTTATTGCAAAAAGATCTCGAAAAGACTTCAACAAACTTCTTTAATCCTTTATCTAAAGTTTTAGAATTAAAAAAATTAACATAATGCGTATAATCTTCATATGTTGTATGATAAGTCCTAACCAAAGGTAAATTTAAACTAGATGCTACAATATTCGCAAACATACCAACACCAAATTCTGTTTCCGCATGGATTAAATCAAGATTTAATTCTTTTAATTCATCAATATAAAGCAAATGTAAAGGACTGGTTAAAGCATAGCCATATAGTTTTTTAACTTCAACACCAGGAAGCCTTATAATTTTACCTTCTTTTTTAATTTTGGTTAGACCCTTATATGTGCAGATTACATAGGCATCATGGCCATTTTTCTCAAGTTCTTTTCTTAAAAGTTCTACAGAAGAAACAACGCCATTAATATCTGGCAAATATGTATCGGTAAAAATTCCAATTCTCATAAATAAATTTTCGCCTCTTCTCCTTTCTTTGTCAAAGGTCGTTTATACAAGATTTAATTAATATGCATATTTTTTAAAATACATGTTAATCATTAAATCAGCATATAGCATTATGTTCTTAATATATTTAAGTCAAAGTCTATTTTATTTATAATTTGTATAAACTTCTAATAAGCAAACATTATGCCTTCTTTGCTATAAATATTTCATCTAGTACTTTAGCAATCTCTTCAATACTAATAGGCTTAATAATATGACCATTCATACCAGACTCGATAGCTTTTTCCTTGTCTTCTTCAAAAGCATTAGCTGTTAAAGCCACAATTGGAATATTGGCTTTTTTATTGTCTGTCAAAGTCCTAATTTCTCTAGTAGCTGTATAACCATCCATTCTTGGCATCTGAATATCCATCAGAATAAGATCATACTTATTTGAAGGTTCTTTATTTATTATCGCAACTGCAATATCACCATCCTGTGCACAATCAACAATCATGCCAGTATCTTCTAATATTCTTGTGGCAATCTCTTGATTTAATTTATTATCTTCAACCAAAAGCACTCGCTTACCAGTGTAATCATAGACTTTTTTCTTTTCAATTTTATCAATTGGTTTATCAGCTAGACAAAGATTAAGCGTCACCGTAAATAAGGATCCCTTGCCTTCTTCACTTTCTACCTTTATATCACCATTCATCATATCCACAATATTTTTTGTAATAGCCATGCCTAGACCACTTCCTTGAATACCACTAACAGTAGAAGTATATTCTCTAGAAAATGTATCAAATATATGGCCCACATACTCTTTTGACATTCCAATGCCATTATCTTTTACAGAAAACTCATATGTGGCATGTTGTTTTAGATTACAAGGCTTTTCAATTAAATATATAGCGATTTCACCACCGGGTTGCGTAAATTTAATAGCGTTGCCTACAATGTTTAGTAACACTTGATTTAGACGCAATTTATCAGTGATTACATCTTTATGTACAACATTTTGTATATCAACATAAAGATTAAGATTTTTTGAGTTTGCAAGACTAAATACCATCGTTCTAACATCATCTAGTAATTCGGTAATACAAACATTATTTGCATCTAGTTTTACTACACCACTTTCAATTCGGCTCATGTCAAGAATATCATTAATCAAGCTTAATAGATGATTACTTGAAGAACTTATTTTATTTAAATAATCCTCTATCAAAGTTTTATCATCTATATGGGACTTAGCTAAGGATGTGAAACCTATAATCGCATTCATAGGCGTACGAATATCATGAGACATACTATTTAGGAACAATGTCTTAGCCTTGTTAGCTTGCTTAGCTTCATTCAAGGCTTGTGTTAAAGCTTCTTGTTGTTGTAGATCTTTTGTTTTTTCTTTTGTAATATCACGCGCAACATATAAAACTTCTTGCACTTTGCCATTTTCATCCTTACGTTTTGTAATAAAACGTGCTTGCATCCATTGGCCTGTAGGCGCTTTATAATCAATCGCTACCGTATTTACCATTTCAAGTCTATCGGCCAAAGTATCTAAATTTAAAAAATCCTGAAATTTTTCTTTAAAATCTTGTTCAATAAAAGAATTAATTATATTATCCTTTATATCATCAAAATTGCCCTTACTTGAAACAAGCGCTCTCATAAGAGGCACACTATTTAGTATTTCATATTCATGTGTATTAATATCTGCTCTAAAAATTGTAGAGTAAATAGTTGAAAGAGAACTAATAACTTCAGCATGTTCTTTTTCTTCTTTAAGACGTGCTTCTTCAAGTTCTCTTTTTTCCCTTTCTTTAGCATCGTGTTCTTCAATAATTTCATCAATCAATTGGAATCCTGCTACAACATTATCACCATTGCCAACTCTTCTTAAATCATATTGATAGTAATGTTGAATACCATCTTCAATATTACGATATGTGCCCACACATTTCTCACCCTTTGAAAAAACTTCTCTAATGTTTTTTATATTAAGCGTTTCTTTCACTTGTCTTCTATCATCAGGATGAACTGTTTCGCTTACCCATCTATCTATAACGGCATCGAATGGAAATATTTGATTATCAACATCTCTGATTGCTTTTACATTATAGTTATCCGCTAATCTTATAGCTTTTGCAGTTCCTTCTTTCATATTTGCAAGGAAAACATTTCTAAAACTCTTGGATAATGCGTTTATAATTTCAAGCTGTTCAGTAATTTCCTTTTGGTGAGAAATTTCTTTCTCCCTTTCAGCTTTCTTTATTTCATTGTGTTCTTTTATAATGTCATCAATATTTTGAAAGCCAGCAATAGCTTTTGTGCCTTCTTTATTAACCCTACTAAAATTATATTGATAATAATGAATCTCATCATTTATAAAACTTCGATAATTTCCAACTAATTCTTCGTTAGTTTTTAAAACTTTTTTAATATTTTCAAAATTAATTGAACTAGCAATTTTTTCTCTATCTTCTATATAAACAATTGTATTAATCCATTTGTTAAGTACATCATCGAATAAAAACTCGCAATGATCATTCTTGCCTGGAACATCCACATAAGTAGCATCTAACTTAAGAACTCTTGCCGTCTTCTTTTCCAAATCCACCCAATATACGTTTTTAAAATTACGAGCAAGAGTATCAAACACCATTAATTGCTCTTCTAAAAAAATATCTTGTTTTTTACTGTTAGTTACAAAATTAGTTATATTTGTAAGTGTACCTTGATAAAATGTTGCGTTATCTACAGTAACTAAAGATGTAGAATCTGCCACCCAAATATAGCCATTTTTCCCCTTCATACGGTATATAGCATCAACCACTTCATCATTAGAATTATGAATTAATAGGTTAACATATTCATTTATTTTGTTTACATCATCTGGGTGTAACATATTAATAAATTTGTTATCAAATTCATTTTTAATTTCCTCTCTTGTCCACCCAAACATTTCTAAGAAGCGTTCATTTATATAAAGAAAAGGATACCCTTCTAAAGCTGCACATCTATGATATCCACCTGGCATATTTTCGAAAGATGATTTAGAAAATTTATTAATGCGTTCAAGTTGTCCATAGCGATCAATAAACTCAGTCATATCATTACAAATGCTTATAATAGCTAGTCTTCCATCTTCGGCACGTATAACCCTTCCCTTATCAATAGTCCAAAATGAAGAGCCGTCTTTTTTTGGCATACGATAAGTAATCTTATAAGTCATACCTTCATAAAAAATTCCGTTATTTAGTTCCTTAATAACACGTTCCATATCATCTGGATGTATGGTATTTGAAACTTCTCCGCGGATTCCTTCTATTAAATCTTCAACATCTTTATAACCAAGCATATGCGCTATTTTATCGTTGGCATAATAAATTGGAAAGCCGTCTTCACAATAGCCGCCTATTGTGCCGACATCTTCACCTTTAGACAATTCGTGAATTATAGATTCATTTGTTTTATCTAGCATATTTATTAACATAAGTTCACCTTTTTAAGTAACTGTATTTGAATTATATATTTAAAAAATTATATATAATCCTTTACCATTTTATCATCAATAACCCTATTAACTAATTTTTAAGTAAAAGAATTATTAAATAAAGGTATCATTTGAACTTCATCTTCTTTTATTAATAATATAGCTAAAAAAACTGTATAGATATCTATACAGTTTTTTTAAAATATTATTTCTATAAGATTATTAGTCTTCCTTGCTTAGAGCAACTAATCTCTTATAACGCTTTTGAGCATCGCTCTTTGTCTTAGCAAAGGCAGCTTCAGCAGCTTCTTGACCCTTGATCTTAGGTAATTGGTTATATCTGTTTTCATTCATTAAGAATGCTTCAAATTCGTCCCAGTTTGGTTCCTTAGAATCAATAGTTAGAGGCTTTTCATTACGTGGATCATATCTATAAAGAGTAGTATAACCACACTTAACAGCATTAGCTTGTACCTTTTGTTGAGAAGCAAGGCCAGATCTGATACCTTGTTCAGCACATGGACAGTAAGCGATGATTAGAGATGGGCCATCATAGCTTTCAGCTTCTTGGATAGCCTTTAGAGTTTGCATTCTATTAGCACCCATAGCGATACTTGCTACATATACATGTCCATAAGCCATAGCGATTTGACCTAAATCCTTCTTTGCAGTAGCTTTACCACCAGCAGCAAATTTAGCGATAGAAGCAGCTTGAGAAGACTTAGAAGATTGACCACCAGTATTCGAATATACTTCAGTATCAAGTACTAATACATTAACATTAACGTTATTAGCAAGTACATGGTCTAGGCCTCCATAACCGATATCATATGCCCAACCATCACCACCGACGATCCATACTGACTTAGAAACTAGATCTCTTTCATATTCTAGTAATTCTTTAACAGCTTCATTTGAGCTAGCCTTAACAGCAGCGATAACCTTTGGAGCAGCAACTCTTTGTGCTTCTCTATTATTACCAGCAGCAATGTATTCCTTAAATGCTTCGCCGCAATCAGAATCTAGATTAGCTTCCATAATGCCTAAAATCTTAGCTTCTTTGTAGTTTTGAGCAATAGCCATACCATAGCCATATTCAGCATTATCTTCGAATAATGAGTTAGCCCAAGCAACACCTTCACCATCTTTATCTTTAACAAATGGAGTAGATGGAGCACTTGAACAATAAA
>CAVCDR010000003.1:0-9331 GCA_963601025.1 Agathobacter sp.
GAAAGTATAGTAATAAATAATAATGATAATATTAGACATTTTAAAAAATTAGATAATGATTTTCTCATAGATATTCCTTCTTACGTTTATATAATTATACAAAAATAAGCGTATACTAACGCTTACTTTTAATTATGCACGAGATGAATATTTACCATCAATAGTTGAAACTATTATCTTTTCACCATTGTTTATAAACATTGGCACCTTAACTTGAAGACCTGTTTCACATACCGCATTCTTTAAGGCAGCTGTAGCTGTATCCCCCTTTACGGCAAGCTCACATTCTACAAGTTCTAACGTAACCTTGTCTGGTAAAGTAATACCAAGTATTTCACCTTGATAATCCAAGATACTAACCTCTAGATTAGGTGTTAGGAAATTCAATTCCCAGCTTAATTTGTCTTTAGGCAATTCAATTTGATCATAAGTTTCACTATCCATAAAAACTAGATTATCACCTGCATCATATAGATATTGCATGGTCTTCTTGTCAATATTTGCTTCACCGACTTTATCACTACCAATAAAGCTTAATTCTTTTACAACACCAGTTCTAGGAACTTTTACTTTAACTTTTACTTTCATCTTAGCCATAGCTGTCTTATTTAAAGACATATCTATGCATTGATATAATTCATTTTCCCAAGTAAAACATTGTCCTGGTTTAATTTCTGTACAATTTATCATAATGACTCCTTCTAAAATACTTTCCTATTTTATTACAAAAAGTCATCTAATTGAATAATCAATAATCATCTTATCTTCCGTTTCTAGATAGATATTAATGCCATCATAATTAATATAATAGTTATCATTATCTCTACTTATATCTACCCTATCAAAATAAAAATCATCTAAGTCCCCCTTATTAGCTAGATAACATTTAATTTCCGATATTAATATAGCTTCTTTTGAAAATTCATCATAAAACTCATCTAATTTGATAAAGTTTGTATTAGACATAATAATAAATTCACTCATCGCTATTATTATCACTAGACAATTCATCATTATCAAAAGAAAAGTCGTCGATATAAAACCTTTTCGCACTACCTATATTCCTTTCATATTCTTTATTATCTTCATCAATATATTTAAGATAAATAGCATCATTTATTTCATAAAAAGAGACTTCTTTTATATTATTTAAGATGATTTGGGTACCTGGCGTAAGAATCAATTTATCATTTATATAAACTAAATGATAATCTTCATTATGATAAATAAAATCTAATTGATTATCATTTATTTCTATATCATAACTTATAAGCATAATTCTTCTAAGATCTATTAAAGCTATCTCACTATTTATGAGATTATAATTTTGTTTAAGTGATGCACAATAAGTAATAATTGAAACCGCCAAAGGCAAAATACTTAAAGTTATAAGCAAGGCTATTAAGTTTCTTGTGGCAAATCCCTTGTTATTTGACATGGTTCACACCCGCTTATGCTTTCATATAAATATTCATATTTTTCATTGTTTTCTTCAATACATTGTAGATATCCGTCTTCAAAGTTATTCACCATCCTAAAAGCACTAATGCATAGGATACTTAATAAACTAATAACCAAAACATTAATTAGGGCATCACTTAATAAAAAACCTTTATTGTTCATAGGTTAGATATCCATTTCCCAAGTGTACAATGATTCTATACTTACCGATATTAATGCTTTGTCCTCTATTCACATGGCCATTTTCATTAAAATAAATACTATTATCTTCTTCTAATATCAGATTACTTCGACTAGTTAAAGAATCAACTTGTTTACTTAGATAAGCATTCATAAAGTCATAATGTTTAGTATCAAACATATAAGTGTTATGTAGCGTTAATGTTAACATTGAGGCAATTACCATTAGTGTCAGCAACATCTCCATTAATGTATAACCATTCTTATTCATGATATGCTTGTCCATCACTCAAATAGATACTTTTACCATTAGAACAACTAGTTTGGTCATCGCTTATTAGTCCTGCAGATACTAAATCAACAACCGAAGAAGGATATTGACCATATGTTAATTTATATTGCACAACTGCCGAATCAACAACTCTAGTTAGGGCATCACAGGCATTATCATCTACACTATTAATAACTTTACTAACATTGGGTATTGTAAGTAAGAATAATATCGCAATAATCATTACTACCACTACCATTTCTAATAAAGTAAAAGCTTTTTTGTTTTTCATTTTCCCTCCTAAATTTTCATAATTGCTTGCATAGGCAAGAATAATACTTGATAAATAAAGATGATAATGGCCCCAATTCCTACATATGATGCACATTGAATAATGGTCGCTACCTTTTTCATCTTATTTTTAATCTTGTTTTGGCTTAATATAACGTAATCATTTAAGATCTTTTCAAAATCATTAGTATATACCGCAATATTAATAAAATTGCTTAAAGTATAATCATAATAATTTTGTTGACTAGCTTGTTTTAAAGATTGGCCCTCTAATAATTTCTCATCTAGATGAAAAGCTAATAAAGATACAATCTTCTTATTCTTTAATGATTTTAAAACGCTTAAAGTATCCTTACTTTTATAGCCAATACTATTGCATATTAGAAATAATGATATAAATTCTTCACAATAATAGGTTTGTATTAAACTATTTGGAAAATACTTACAGATAAGAATATAAAACAAGGTAATATTCTTATCGTTTAGAAAATAAATTAATAAAATCGCTATTAGTAACATTGAAAAGTAGAAGACATAAATCACTATTCTAAAAATAATACGCATAATATTAAAAGAAGTGCTTTCAACATTAAAACTTTTAAGCATATTAAAGATTGTATCTAGCCCATAACTATCAAATAGATAGAGTGCTGTTAAGGATACAAATAATAGTACAAAAGGATAAAGAATGGCTTTTTCTATGGCCTTAGAATTTTCTTTTACCTTATCAATAAAAGATAAAGCTAGATTCAAACTAGATGAAAAAGGCATCGTCTTAATTAGCACCTTAATGTATGCGGCTATATCTTTTGGTAAATAATCAATAATGACATCTTCAATTTGTTCACCTTTAGTAAGTCTGTTTGTAATATTTTCAATCTTTTTTAAATTAGCCTTATTTTTAATTAAGTCGAAACTATCATTGATTGATAATCCTGTTTTAAGTAATTCATTTAAGGCCTTTAAATCTTCAATACTTATAGTCTTGTTTTTAAATTTAGTAAATATTTTAAGCATTTAATTGTTTATCGATGCTAAGAAAAGAATCACTATTGTGCCTATGCATGTGAAAATATTCAATCTCTTTTTTGTCCATGATTTCATAAAATACTTGTTTCCTATTTTCCTTATTGATAATCATCTTTTGATTTACAAGACATAACAACATTTCATATAAATAGTTTTCATTAACACCTAAATCAACCATTCTACTAATACAAGATGAGGCATTACTAGCATGAATTGTTGACAAGACTAAATGTCCTGTATTAGCCGCTCTAAGAGCCATTTTTGCCGCCTTATCATCTCTTATCTCCCCAATCATAATAATGTCTGGGTCATGCCTTAAAATTTGCTTAATGCCCGCCTCATAATCAAAACCAAGTGTCTCATTGATTTGTAGTTGAACATACTTGTTACTATAGACTTCAATTGGATCTTCAATAGTATAAATCATTGAATTAGAAACACTATTTAATAAAGAATATAAAGTGGTTGTCTTACCACTTCCGGTGGGCCCTGAAAACAGTATCAATCCATTATCATATGTAAGTAACTTCTTAAAAAAATCGTTTTGATAATTAAGATTAGATAAATTATCGGCGTTTACCTTTAAATTCGAATTCAAGATTCTAAGTACCGCATTGGTGCCACTAAAACTATTTATTACGGCAAATCTTAAAGATAGCACATTATCATCAATATCCACTTCAAACTGGCCTGTTTGAGGTTTAGTTAAGTTTCCGATATCAAGGTTAGAACGATATTGTAAGTAACGAATTAATTTATCATCGCCAATATTGGGCTTAATCTTACGAGGAATATTATCAATACGCATAAATATTTCAATATCCTCATTTTTCTTACAAAAGTGAATATCACTAGCGTTATATTTAATCGCCAATCTAAGTATTGCCAGCAATCTTTTTTCCATCTTTCCTCCTTCTATTCTTTATTACCAAAATAAAAGGAAATTCCTACACTAAAATAAAAAACTGGTTATTCACCAGTTAATTCTTTAGCTAAGACAATATTGCCTAAGGTTGCTGAACCATTATTATCAACAATCGGCATAACTATATAATCATCAATATTAGGAATAGGAACATAATTATTTAATAAGACTAGAAATTCTTCCTTTACTTTAGAAAGTAATCCTTCACAAGACATTACCCCACCACCTAACACAATCACATCAGGCCTAAAAGTAACGGTCGCATAATGAACGGCTTGAGCTATATAGTAAGCTTCAATATCCCAAATAGCGTTATCAGGACTAATATTTTCACCCCTTATGCCAAGTCTTTCTTCCAGGCTTGGTCCAGCTGCTAGGCCTTCTAAACAGCCATCATGGAAAGGGCAAATGCCCTTAAACTTATTTCTAATATCTGTTTTATGTTTAGCTACATAGAAGTGGCCGATTTCGGGATGACCTAGTCCACCAATAAATTTGCCATTAGCGATAACGCCAGCCCCAATACCTGTTCCAATTGTAAAGTAAACAAGTGTATCAACTTTTTGATTTAGCTTTTTTCTAGCATATACTTCACCATATGCCGAGCTATTAACATCAGTAGTAAAGTAAATTGGCACATTTAAAGCATCATGTAATATTTTAACAATATTAGTATTAGGCCAATAAGGCTTTGGCGTACTTGTGATATAACCATATGTACTAGAATTATGGTCTATATCAATAGGCCCAAAAGAACCAATAGCTAATGATGCAAGATCTTCAAACTTATTAAAGAATTCAATTGTCTTATTCAAAGTCTCTTCAGGTGTAGTAGTCTTAAATTGTGTCTTTTTTACTACTTCATAATTTTCATCACCTACAGCACAAACAAATTTAGTGCCACCAGCTTCTAAACTTCCATATAACTTATTCATAAACACCTCATCTAATATTAAACGTTTCCATCTCACTATATTCTATCTCTTGATTAACATTACTACCTAATTTTAAGTAATCATATTCATCATAAAACATCGAAGACATAACTTTTTCACCCTTATTTAAATATATTTCAATAACACATGAATCAAGGAAAATATCTAAACTATCGATCTTGTTAATTTGCATATGTCTACTCTTACGATTAGTTTTATCATTATTGAATATTAATGAGAATAGTCCATCTTCATATTTAATACTTAAATCATTGACATTAAACATAAAGTTATCTTTTAAGTCATCAATATGAATTTGACATATTCTATTATTTAAAATTGTATCTTCTCTAGATAGTACAATCTTTCTAGTACTAAACATTAAATCTTGTATCTCTTTAATAGGATATTGATATATTTGATGATTAATATTTTTTATTTCTCTAGGTAAAGATAAAGCATTTTGCCAGCCATCATTAACGCTTAAATTTAAATATGGGCTATCTGGTAAACCAAGCCAAGCAATAAGAATTCTTCTGCCCTTTTCATCTATGAAAGATTGGGGGGCATAAAAATCTATACCATAATCTAATGTATGATAATCTAGCGCTACATCATCCTCAACTTTAAAGTAACCGTTTTGGTTATTGTTTTCATATAAATAGCCTTCTTGTTTAATACCTTGAGGACAAGTGATTAAAAATGTATCACCATCTAGATTAAATAAATCAGGACATTCCCACATATAACCAAACTTCTCTTTTGACTTTATGCGTTTCGTATAACTCCAATTTGTTAAATCATTAGAGGTATATACTAAAACACAGCCTTCATCATTTTTATCCCTAGCACCTAAAACCATATAATAATGATCATCTTCTTTATAGACTTTTGGATCACGAATATGACATGTTAAATCACTAGGATAACCCTTATTAGCTAGTACTACTTGTTTATCACTATAAGTTATTCCATCTTTTGAAAATACATGAATAGTATTAGATAGACGTCCTGCATATGTATAATCATAATCACCCTTTAATTTAACGTTTCCTGTATAAAAGATATGCATACCATCATCAATAAGGCAACATCCACTATAAACACCATCTTTATCTAAATCAGTATCTGGATAAAGGGTAATCTTTTCATCAACATAGTTTTTAAAGTCTTTAGTTGTATAATGTCCCCAACATTTTTCACTTTTTCCATATACATCTTTACTATGTTGATAAAAGATATGATAAACGCCATTATATTGACATAATCCATTAGGGTCATTAAGCCACCCAAGGGGTGGCATTAAATGATACTTTAAACGATAATCACTCATTTTTCTTCTTTCCAAACAATCATCGTAAGAACAAAGGCGATTCCTCCAGCAATTAGTAACATTATTGCATAAATAAGTGGCTTATTAATTGTTAAGAAACCCGGAATACCTGTTACGCCATAGGCTGTAGCACCAAGTCCTGTAAGGCTGGCAAACATTGAACCTATTGCACCACCAATAATGGCACATACAAATGGTTTAGTATAGCGCATATTGATACCAAAGATGGCAGGCTCGGTAATGCCTAATGAAGCTGATAGGGCTGAAGGTATAGCAACCGCTTTAGTTTTAGCCTGATGAGCCTTAATACCCACCGCAAGACAAGCACCAAATTGAGCAAAGTTAGCTGCACTAGCAATCGGCATCCAAATATTTAAATTACCAAACTCTTTAGAAGCAAGTAGTCCAGCTTCAATTACGTTATACATATGATGCAGTCCCATAACAACCGTAATTGGATATAAAGCTCCCATGATTAATGCACCAATACCATAGCCTATAGTAATTAGATTTCTCGCAGCTGATAAGACAACTGTTTCAGCTGAAGAAAAGATTGGGCCAATGATTGTAAAAGTTAATAATAATGTAATAAATACAGTAGTAAGTGGTGTAATAAATAAATCCAACATTTCAGGTACATGTTTATGTAAGAATGATTCAATCTTACACATAATAAATACTGAAATCATTACTGGAATAACATGTCCTTGATAGCCCAAGACATTAATTTGGCCTAGTGTATAAGAACCAATTTGAATATGTCCAAATAGATACCATACATCATAACCGTTTGCAGCATTCCAACCATTAGTTAAAGTTGAATGGATCATTGCAAGGCCAACTACAGCACCTAAGAATGTGTTACCACCAAACACCTTTGCACAAGATATCGCAACAAGTACCGGTAAATAAGCAAATGCTGTATTGGCAATCATATCTAAAAACGCATACCAATCACTTGCCGCAAAACCAGGTATCGCTTTACCTAAAGCTTCTACAATTCCCATTAATAAGCCTGAAGCTACGATGGCTGGTAAAATTGGGACAAAGACATCACCTAAAGATTTAATTAGACGCTTAAAGACATTCATATTGCCCTCGGCAGCTTTTTTAACTTCTTCTTTAGTTTCAGCTTTTAAATCACCAATCTTAATAAATTCATCATAAACTTTGTTTACAACGCCTGTACCAATAATAATTTGTAATTGGCCATTGGAAGTAAATACACCTTTTACACCTTCAACATTCTCTAGTTTCTTTTGATCAACTTTGTTTGAATCAACAATAACTAAACGAAGTCTAGTTGCACAATGAGCTGCCGAAGCAATATTATCCTTGCCTCCTAAACAGCTAAAGATTTCTTCTGCACATTTTTTGTAGTCTAATGCCATTCCTATTCTCCTTTTTGGTGCATGTGGCACCGGTTCCATACTTATAATACAACTTTAAAAATAATAGTCAACAGAAAATTGGAACCGTTTCCACATTTTGTTTTAAAAAAGTATTAGATTTTTCTAATACTGTTTCCTTTTATATATTCAAAACCAATAAGTTGACGATAATCAACTTCAATTCCCGCTATCATCTCAATAATGGTTTGGCCACATCTTTCGCCAGCCTCCTTATTATCAAAACGAATACTATCAAGAGGCGGATTCATTAAACTAGAATAACGATAAGATCCAAAGCCAAAGATAGACACATCATCGGGCATTTTAATATTCTTATTATTTAGTACTCTATAACATGCGCTAGCCATTCTATCGGTAGAACAAATTATAGCGCTAGGAATATGTTTATCAAGAGCTTTTTCAATAATTGGTAAACACTTTTCATATTCAAAGTCCGCTTCAATACATTTAGCATCTAGTCCATATTCTTTTAAGGCATCATAAACACCTTGTTTTCTTACAACACCAACCGAAACATCAGCTGCGTTAACACCAATAAAATATATGTCTTTATGTCCATTTAAGGCGATTAATTGGCCGGCTTTATAACCTGAACGATAATCGTCATAGACAATTGAAGGACCATTTTCAATTTCTTGGCCCATAAACAAAATAGGAATCTTATAGTTATTTTTTAGTTCATTGTAATCATACTTATTATTAGTAGCTAAAATAATTATGCCATCAACATTTAATTCACTTAAATATTCAAACGCTTCTTTTTCTCTTTGAATATTATGATTTGTATTAATAATAATTGTGCGATAGCCATGAATTTTAAGATAATCATCCATACTCGTAATAGTTAAAGATGATGTATAAGAAGTTAAAGTTGGCGAAATAATGCCAATCGTATTAGTATGTTTAGCCTTTAGCATCTTAGCTGCTTGATTAGGCTTGTAATTATACTTATCACAAATATTTTTGATTTTTTCTTTCGTGTCCGCCTTTACAAAACCACCATTAAAATAACGAGAAACGGTACTCTTACCTACTCCCGCCATCTTTGCGATATCATTCATCGTCAGTTTTGTATTTTTCAAAATAAGCTCCTAATATTATTGTAAATAAAAATTATTATTTTGTTCATCCCTAATGGTAGAGATTTCATCATGACCTGGATAAACAATCAAATCTTCCATATCCTTAAATACTCTAAGAGAGTTTTTTAGTTGCGAATTACTTCCACCCTTTAAATCAGTACGACCGATAGAACCTTTAAATAAAGTGTCGCCTGTAAAAATACAATCTTTAAACTTATAACATACCGAACCTTGGCTATGTCCAGGAGTATAAATTACTTCAAAGTTAAATGGTCCAATATTAGTTTCGCCTTCTTTAATATCTACAGTAGGAACACTAATAGTTGGCACATTCATTAGACCAAAGCATCTTCCTTGCGTATTATCATTAGTTAACTCTAAATCTAGCCTATTTAGATAGATAGGGCAATGA
>CAVCDR010000004.1:0-13205 GCA_963601025.1 Agathobacter sp.
ATATTATATGGCTTTAATTTTTTATGAAATATTTTCTAATGAAAATAAGAAAGCATATGAAAATGAAAAATATTTAGGATTTAATGCTTTTTGTAATAATGTACATGAAATATCATGGGAAGGATTTACAAGATGGTATAGTGACATGGTACATGTGGATTGTTCTTTTGAAGCGAACTTCAGTTTTAAAGTTTCCAATAAAGAAAAAATTCGTAAGAAAAATAATGTCTTATTAAAGAAAAACCCTTATTTAAGCGAAGATTATTTCTATAAAAAATATAAAGAAGACATTATTAAAAGCTTAGATGATGATTTTGAATATTATTGCACTTGTGATGATTATTATCCACCTGATTGCGAAGATTATGTTTGCAATTGCGAAAGCCTTCTTGAGGATTATTTTAAAAAATAGGATTGGAGCTTTTGAATTTTGAAGGATTAGGTGAGACATCAGGTTTTGAAAGATGATTTGCCTATTGAACTTTAACATTAAAAATTGCTCAAATTAATTTTGTTAAATCTAATTTATGATATATTTCTCTGCCAAACTTACTATCTACCAATAATTCATCTGCCTTAAATTGGTTGATTGCATTAATAACTGTTCTTTTAGATAAATTGGTATACTCAATGATACCCTTATTACTTATGCCAAAGTGTGTGAAATAAGAACACCATAATAAAATTTCGTATATCTTTTGTTCTGAGCTAGATAGCTTTAATTTGTTTAAATTGTTATTGTAAATCTCGTTTTTATTTAATAAATCGTTATAAACCTTATCAAAACCGCTAAGCAATATATTGCTCATATCCATAAAGTAATCATTAATAAAGCCAAATGAATACCTATTTCGACCACTTTGTAAAGCATTATAGTATTTTTGTTTATTTTGATTTATTGAATAAGAAATAGCGTATGACAATACACTGTTGCTTTCTTTAAATAATGATTTAGAAAAAAGTAGACGGCCTAATCTTCCGTTTCCATCATAAAATGGATGAATTGTTTCTAATAGAAAATGTGAGATTATTAATCTCTCATAAATGTTAATAGAATTATTATTATTATAGAATGATAGACACTCCTTCATTGCATCTATTATTTTTGATTCTGGATAAAATCCTTTATGAAAAGAGTTTAAGCCATCACTAATTTCGACATTTTCTTTTCTAAAGATTTTTCCATCTGGTTTATCATCGTTTGATTTAAAAGAGTCTTTCATCATCAAATCATATAAAGATCTAATTGAATATATATCAGTAATTTCAAAATCTAATAAATTATATGCTTGCAATATTGACTTAATATGCTTGTCATTTACCGAATTTACATTATTTATAAGAGAAAAGATATCATGTCTAGTTGAATGAATGTTTTCAATCTTATTTGTTGTTTTAATCTCTTCAACGATGAATGTGTTAATTAATTGCTTTTTCTTAAATTCATCAAGTTTTTCAACAAAGTTGTCAATTGTTAACTGCTTAATATGCATAGCTAAAATTAATTCATTTGTTTCTTTGGTAGGAATAAAATGATATTCATTATTAAAAAAATGGTAAGTCATCTCATCATTGATTAAATTATTTAACTTTTGATTAAAATCTTCTTGCGATAATTTAAAATAATCTTTTTTAATATTTATCATAGTTTTGGGTGCAAAATTCTTATTTTTTGCACCTGTAACTAAATATTATCCAATTTAGGTGCAAAAATCAATGATTATTGCACCTAATTATATCTTCAAAGGCAAGGCCATACCAATGTTCTGGTAAGTATTTTAGAGTTGCAAGTATGCACTTATTTGTAAAGTTAGCTGCATTAATAAAACTATCTTTAAAACTATTATTGGATAATAGATTTCCAATTAAGCTAGATACAAAAACGTCTCCCGTTCCATGGAATTTGATATCAGAATCAATATATGGCAAGTAGTATTCATAAATATCATTATTTTCTTTTACTAGATAACCAATTTTATCTTCTTTTTTAATGCTGGTAATTATTACGTATTCGTTTTTAAATTTATTAATTATAGTATATGGATCTTCCTTATTATTTGAATTTGTTAATAAAACTGCTTCAGTAAGATTAGGAGTTATGATATCGGCTTTATTTACTAGCATTAATAAGGATTCTTGATACTTATCATCAAAACAAGAAAATCTTTTACCATTGTCGCCAAGTATTGGATCAACTAATAATGTGGTATCAAATTTATTTACGATATCGATGGTTTCATTGATTTGTTTATAATCTTTAAAAAAGCCTGTATATATCAAATCAAAATTAATATTTTGTTTAACCCATGCATTAGAAAAAGAAGAAAGTATATCATTACAATCTTTTATTTCATATTCTTTAAAACCGGTATGGTTTGATAATAATAGCGTTGGCAAAGGTATTGTTTCTACACCATAACTAGATATTATTGGAAGCATTACGGTAAGCGAGCTTTTACCTATACAACTTAAATCATTTATCAATAATGTTCTTTTAAGCTTGTCCATGTTTTTATTATACTTTCTTAATGCTAAAATGAATGGTAATGAAAAGAATATCCGCCATTTTTTTGTTAATATTAGTTCTTCTTTCTTTAAACGCTTGTAATGATAAGACTACTAGTGCAGTAGATAATACCTATACTTATCATTTAACTAGGGAAGAGTTAGATGAAAGATTAGAGAACGCTAAAATGAGCATTTTACTTGGCGGTATTGATGAGGTTGAAATTCCTAAGCTGTATCCTAACGCAACATTATTAACTTACTCATCTAATGCAGATAAGCTGTTCGCCTTATTAAGTGGCAAAGTTGATTATGCGATTTGTTCAACTTCACAAGCATTACTTTATACAAGAAACAATAATTATGAATTTGAATATTGTGATGTTCCACTTTATACAATGGGTAATGCCTTTGCACTAAAAGAAGGGAATATAGAGCTTAAGGATAAAATTGATGCTTGTATAAAGATTTTAAGGGAAGATGGAACTTTAGAAAAATTAAACAATAAATGGGTTATAGAAGGAAACTATACAATGGATGATGTTCCTTATATAAGCGATGAAACAGCTGAAGTTTTACGCGTAGGCACAGATTGCGCGAGCGAACCGTTTTCTTTTATTTATAATGGCAAGCCTGCTGGCCATGATGTTGAACTAATTTCAAGAATCGCTTATATGCTAGGCATGCGTATTGAGTTTTCCCAAATGTCTTTTTCTTCAACGATAGTTTCTGTTATGAGCGATAAAACGGATGTTGCGCTCAATGTTACACCTACTACAGAAAGAGATGAAGAAGTTGATTTTAGCGATGTTTATTATGACGCTAATATTGCGGTCTTAAGCAGGAAAGAAGGTGCAAGTTCTTCAATATTTGGCAATTTAAAAGATAGTTTCATTTCCACTTTTATTAGCGAAAATAGATGGATGATGTTTATAGAAGGTATTAAAGTTACCTTAACAATTTCTATTTTTTCCTTTGTTTTTGCAAGTCTAGTTGGTGTTGCACTGTGTATGATGAGTCTATCAAAGAATAAACTATTAAATAAATTGGCCTTCCTTTACATTAAGATAGCCACCACTATTCCTATTCTAGTATGGCTGATGTTACTTTATTATGTAGTATTTAAAGGCGTTAATATTTCATCGATAATTGTTTCGATAATCGCGATTGGCTTGCAATCTGGAGCTTCTTTATCAGGGATTTTTAAGACTGGTATTGATTCTATAGATATTGGCCAAAAAGAGGCTG
Source organism: Agathobacter sp. (assembly GCA_963601025.1). Lineage (GTDB taxonomy): Bacteria > Bacillota_I > Bacilli_A > Erysipelotrichales > Erysipelotrichaceae > Colivicinus. Next base: position 3,754 of record CAVCDR010000004.1, read on the forward strand.
CAGAGGCTCTAGGCTTTAATAATTTTAAAATATACACAAAAATAATCATTCCTCAAGCCATCTTAAGAATATTTGATTTATATAAGGGTGAGTTTGTTTCTCTTGTAAAGACAACTTCAATAGTTGGTTATATTGCGATTAATGATATTACTAAGGTTTCTGATTTGATAAGAAGCAGAACTTATGAAGCGTTTTTTCCTTTAATCGCAACTGCTTTAATTTATTTTGGTATTACATTCTTAATCGTTTCTTTATTGAATATCGTTCAAAAGAAAATTAATCCAAAGCTTAGAAAAACTGTTTTAAAAGGAGTACAAATTCATGATTAAGATTGAAAATCTATGTATGACTTTTGAACATGATATATTAAAAGATATTAATGTCCAAATAAATAAGGGTGATGTTATATCGATTATTGGACCATCAGGATGTGGCAAGTCTACTTTTTTAAGATGCATTAATTTATTGAATAAGCCAACTAGTGGTCATATTTATTTTGATGGTAAAGACATAACTAAAGCTAATAAAAAAGAACTTATTTTATTAAGACAAAAGATGGGGATGGTTTTTCAATCTTTTAATCTTTTTAATCATATGACTATTATTGAAAATATAATGTTGGCTCCTATGGAACTTTTAAAAAGAGATAAACAAGAAGCTTATGATGAAGCGATGGATTTATTAAGTCAAGTCGGCTTGGCTCATAAGGCTTTCTCTTATCCGGATGCCTTATCTGGTGGCCAGAAACAAAGAGTTGCGATCGCTAGAACTTTGGCTATGGATCCTGAAATTATTTTGTTTGATGAACCAACTAGTGCTTTAGATCCTTCAATGACTAATGAAGTACTAGGAGTAATTAAGATGCTAGCTCAAAAGGGTATGACGATGCTTATTGTTACTCATGAAATGAGCTTTGCGGAAAATGTTTCTAATAGAGTATTTTTTATGGATGAAAAAGGTATCTATGAAGATGGCAGTCCTGAACAAATATTCCATAAACCGATAAAGCCTAAGACTAAAGAGTTTATTTATCAAATAAAATGTTTTAATTATGAAATAAATTCAAATGAATTTGACTATTATGATTTTGTAGCCAATGTCACTGCTTTCTTAAAGAAACATTTATTTAATCAAAATAGAATCAATAAAACTATATTAGTTTTAGAAGAATATATTTATAACATTATTTTTAAAAAATATAAGAATGTAGAATTTAATGTTATATTAAGCTATGCCGAAAAGCTTGATAAGCTTAGAATAATCTTTGATTTTAAGACAATGTTTATTAATACATTAAGTATTCAAATAGATGATGTCACAGGTGCTATTATTAATGATTTAACTAGGGATATGGTGATTAAAGAACATGAAATTGAGATTAAAATTTAGGTTTGAAAAAATGATGTTGGTATAGTAAAATACTATCCGATGAGGGAGTAACTAGCGCATTGCGTGATAAGCCAACAATCCCGACTTATAGTCTGGCTTATCTTAAAAAGTGAGACTCATGTATTTAACTTAAGTTGTACATGAGAGGAATATTGTATTTTTAGCTCATGTATAAACATGAGTTTTTATTTTTTACGGAGGAAGTATGGAAAAGTATTATTTGGAAGATAGTAATACCGTTTTAAAGGAAGTTGATTCTAATGAAAATGGTCTTACTAGTAAGGAAGCTGAAGCTAGATTACTTAAAAATGGCAAGAATAAGCTAAAGGAAGCTGACAAAGAAACATTATTTCAAAAGTTTTTAGGTTCTATTAGCGATCCAATGATTATTATGTTGCTGGCGGCTGCGGCATTACAAGCAGTAGTCAACGCCCTACAAATGAAAGATGGTTTTAAGATTTCGGAGTTTGCCGATGTAATCATCATTTTGGTGGTTGTAATTATTAATACAATCATGTCATTAGTTCAAGAAACAAAGGCCGAAGGTGCTATGGATGCTTTAATGCAGATGACGGCTTCAACATCTAAAGTTTTAAGAGATGGCAAGCTTGTGGTTGTAAAAAGCGAAGATATTTGCGTAGGCGATATTGTTGTATTTGAGGCGGGAGATACAGTTCCTGCAGATTGCCGTATTATCGAATCACACTCTTTAAAAGCTGAAGAAGCTGCTTTAACAGGTGAATCTGTTCCAGTTAATAAACTAATTGATGTCTTATACTTAAAAGAAGGTAAAGATGATGTTACCCTTGGCGATAGAAAAAACATGTTATATAACGGCTCTACTGTTGTATATGGTAGAGGCAAGGCTGTTGTAGTAGCGTGTGGTATGGATACAGAAGTTGGTAAGATTGCGGATGCTTTAAATAACGCAAGTAAGGAGCTTACGCCTCTTCAAAAGAAGATGACTGAATTATCAAACTTCTTAACTAAACTTGTAATTGGTATTTGTATTGTTGTATTTGTGGTAGGTCTTGTTGAATCAGCTATTTTAACTGATAATCTTACATTAGCTGACTTTGGTTCTATTGCCTTAGATACTTTTATTGCCGCTATTGCTTTGGCGGTTGCTGCTATACCTGAAGGGCTTCCTGCGGTTGTTACAGTAATCCTTTCAATCGGTGTTAGTGCTATGGCAAAACGTCAAGCTTTAATTAGAAAGCTAACAGCTGTCGAAACATTAGGTTGCACAAACATTATTTGTTCAGATAAAACTGGCACTTTAACACAAAACAAGATGACAGTTGTCGAACATTATGGATGCGATGAGAAACTTTTGGCTAAGGCTATGGCTTTATGTAGCGATGCAACAATTGAAAAAGATGAAGAAAATGCAAGCGGTGAGCCTACGGAATGCGCTTTAGTAAATTACGCTAATCAATTAGGCATGCCTAAATATGAGATTGAAGAAGTTGAGCCTAGAGTTTCTGAGGCACCATTTGATTCAAATCGTAAGATGATGTCTACAATTCATATGGTAGATGGTAAATATTTACAATATACTAAGGGTGCTCTTGATGTGATGCTTAACATTTGCACATCTTATTTAACTAAAGATGGTGTTAAGAAGATGGATGAAGAGAAAAAGAAGGAAATAATGAAGACTAATAAATTATTTGCTTCTAAGGCTTTAAGGGTACTTTGCGTTGCTTATAAAGAATATACTGAAGTTCCTAAATTTGAAGAGCCAAGTGATATTGAAAATGATTTAACTTTCATTGGCATTGTTGGCATGATTGATCCATGCCGTCCTGAAGTATATGCTGCTATTAAAGAATGCAAGGAAGCTGGCGTTAGAGTTGTCATGATTACTGGTGACCATAAGGATACAGCTGTTGCGATTGGCAAGGATTTAGGAATAATCAATAATGATGAAGAAGCTATCGAAGGCTTTGAATTAGATAAATATTCTGATGAAGAAATGAAAGAAGTTGTCTTGAAGTATTCGGTATACGCAAGAGTACAACCTGAACATAAGACAAAGATTGTTAATGCATGGCAAGCTAGAGGCATGGTTACGGCCATGACAGGAGATGGTGTTAACGATGCTCCTTCAATAAAAGAAGCTGATATTGGTATCGGTATGGGTATTACGGGTACTGATGTAACTAAGTCAGTAGCGGATATGGTTTTAGCTGATGATAACTTTGCGACTATTGTTAATGCGGTAGAAGAAGGTAGAAAAGTATATGACAATGTATGTAAGGTTATACAATTCCAACTTTCTACTAATTTAAGCGAAGTTGTTATTATGTTTGTAGCTTCAATATTAAACTTTACTCTATTGAGTCCTGTTCATCTTTTATGGATTAATATGGTAACCGATTCTTTACCAGGTCTTGCACTAGGTATGGAAAAGGCGGAAGGCGATATCATGAAGAGAAAGCCTAGAAGTTCTTCAGAAGGCATTTTCTCAAATGGTGCTGGTGTTGATATGATATGGCAAGGATTATATTTAGCCTTAATTGAAATATTGGCTTATGTTATAGGACATAAATTAGAACTTGGAACTTTTGGTGGCATCTTCAATGGTGAATATTGTGTAAATGCAGTAGCTATGGCTTTCTTAACGGTTAACTTTGCTGAAATATGTTGTGCAATCAATATGCGTTCTAGAAGAAAATCATTATTCTCTAAAGATATGTTTAAGAATTTTAACTGGTGGTTATTTGGGGCAACAATTGTAACTGTACTTATTACTTTAGCTGCCGTATATGTACCAGGCTTATGTGAAGTATTTGATATTGTTCCAGGTACTTTCCAAACTAATGAATTATTGATTTGTGTAGCCCTGGCATTATCTACTATCCCGGTGTTTGAAATTGGTAAGCTAATTAGAAATAAGACAAACGCTAAAGAGTGTGCTTAAGCTATAAAACAAGCTAATCTTAGCTTGTTTTTAAGTGAATAGGTTTATAATTATCGAAAGGAGATATTTTATTATGAACGAAAAGAAAACAGGATTAATCAAATTTTTAAGTATTCTATTTATTATCTTTGCGGTTTTAGATTTGTTAGTAGTGCTTATGAGCGCGTTAGTTATCGCTGGTGCAGTTACATCTAGCGAATTAGCTATCCTTGATCAAGCGAATTTAAAGGGTTCACTTGTTGTTTACACAATCCTTCTTGTGTTTAATGCGTTCTTTGAACTTTACTTAGGATCAAAGGGTTTAAAACAAGTTAAGGGAACTTATAATGGCGATGAACACATTAAAGTAAGCTTATGGTTAATGATTATTGAAGCAATATGCCTAGTATTATCAGTTGTAAGTTTAGTTACCGGCAATGGCGATTGGTCTACAATCGTTTCTAGAGTTCTTACAATTATCGTTATTTATTTCTATAGAGATGCTTGTATTAAGGCTAGGGCTTAATTAAAACATTAAATTTATTTAAAAGAAAAGGCGAGGTTTAATTATCTCGCCTTTATTCTTCAATGGCATTACCAGTATATAACTGATAATATCTTCCTTTCTTAGCTATTAGTTCATCATGGTTTCCTCTTTCAATGATTTGGCCATTTTCTAAGACCATGATGCAATCAGAATTTTGTACCGTTGATAATCTATGAGCAATCACAAATGTTGTTCGACCTTTCATTAGAGCATCCATGCCTTGTTGAACTAAAGCTTCGGTTCTTGTATCAATTGATGAAGTAGCTTCATCAAGAATCATTGCTGGCGCATCCGCAACAGCTGCTCTAGCGATTGATAGCAATTGTCTTTCACCTTGTGATAAAGTACCCCCATCGCCCTTAATCACTGTATTATAGCCATCTGGTAATCTTCTAATAAAACTATCCGCATTGGCTAATTTAGCTGCCTTAATACATTCTTCATCAGTGGCATCGAGTCTACCATATCTAATGTTGTCCATGATTGTACCAGTAAATAAGTTTGTATCTTGTAAAACGATACCAAGTGATTTTCTAAGTGAAGCTTTTTTTATCTTATTAATATTAATATCATCATATCTAATCTTACCATCGGCAATATCATAGAAACGATTTATTAGATTAGTAATTGTTGTCTTACCAGCGCCAGTTGATCCTACAAAGGCAATCTTTTCACCAGGCATACCATATAAGGTAATATCGTGTAATACTGTCTTCTTACCATCATATGAGAAATCAACATGATCCATAGTGATCTTTCCTTCAAGTTTATGATAAGTTAATGTACCATCATGATGAGGATGCTTCCATGCCCAGACACCAGTTCTTTTATCTGATTCGCTTAGACTTCCATCTTTGTTTTCGATCACATTAACAAGTGTTACATAGCCATCATCAGTTTCACTTTCCTCATCCATCATCTCAAATATTCTTTCTGCACCAGCCATAGCTGAAGCTACCGAGTTTACTTGTTGAGAGATTTGGGTTACCGGTTGTGTGAAACTCTTATTTAAAGATAAGAATGATACTAGTGTACCTAGTGTCAAAGAATTTAGTCCGCTTAATGATAAGGCAGCGCCGATAATGGCAATAAGTACATAAGAGATATTACCTAGATTAGCCATAATAGGCATCATAATGTTGGCGTATTTATTAGCGAACAACGAACATGTTCTTAAGTCTTCGTTTTTTTCTTCAAAGCCTTCTATAGCCTTTTCTTCATGACAGAAGACTTTTACTACTTTGACACCTTGTACCATTTCTTCAATATAACCATTTAAATTGCCTAATGAAGATTGTTGCTTACTAAAGAATGAACTAGATTTGCCACCAATCTTAACTACTATTACCATCATTATGGCAATCATACATAGTGATACAAGGGTAAGTGGTATTGATAACATTACCATGGATACAAAGGTTGTAACAATGGTGATAATTGATGTAATGACATTTGGAATAGTTTGTGATATAACCTGTCGCATTGTATCAACATCGTTTGTATAAACAGACATTACGTCACCATGTGAATGGGTATCAAAATATTTAATTGGAAGAGTTTGCATATGTGAGAATAGTTCTTCTCTTAATCTTTCCATAGTGCCTTGTGAAACGGTTACCATTAGACGGTTATAGATATAACAAGCAATTATACCTACACCTAATATACAAACTAGCCTTATTATGGCATTTAATAATTCACTAAAGTCACTTGACCCGTTTTGTATCATAGGCACAATATATGAATCAATCAAAGTTTTAGAAAACAATGTTCCTTGTACTGAAGCTAGCGAGTAGATAACTATACAACATACAACAACTATCATATGTGGCGTATAGTCTTTTAACATATATTTTATAACTCTTGAAAAAGTTCCTTTTTTAACTTTCTTAACGGGTTTCATTTGTCCTCTTGGCATAATTAACCTCCTTAATCTGCTTGTGGCTTATCAAAGTCGCCACCAGCCTTATTTTGTGCTTCTTCAATTTCACGATAGATATTATTAGTCTTAATTAGATTTTCGTGTGTATCGAATGCTGATATCTTTCCATCATCAATAACAATAATACGATTTGCGTTTTTTACTGATGAAATTCTTTGCGAAATAATAATCTTTGTTGTATCAGGAATTTTTGTGTTAAAAGCACTTTGAATCTTTGCATCAGTAGCTGTATCGACGGCACTTGTTGAATCATCTAATATTAATATCTTAGGATTTTTAAGTAGTGCACGAGCGATACAAAGTCTTTGTTTCTGGCCACCAGAGAAGTTTGAACCCCCTTGTTCAACGTGACTATTTATGCCATCTGGCATCTTATTTATAAATTCATCTGCACAAGCTAAAGATAAAGCGTTTAAACATTCTTCTTCGCTAGCATCTTCCTTACCCCATCTTAAGTTATCAATTACAGTTCCAGAAAATAAGACATTTTTTTGAAGTACTACGGAAACTTCATTTCTTAAAGTTTCAATATCGTAGTTTTTAACATTCTCTCCACCCACTAATACTTCACCTTCGTTTGCATCATATAAACGTGAAATTAGCGATACTAATGTACTTTTACCTGATCCTGTTCCACCAATAATACCAATTGTTTCACCTGACTTAATATGTAAATTAATGTTTTGTAAAACATAATCGCCACTTCCTTTAGTATAAGAGAAGTTAACATTATTAAAGTCGATACTGCCATCTCTTACTTCTTTTAATGGATTATCAATATTTGTAATATCAGGTTCTTCGTTTATAACGGCTGCGATTCTTTTAGCAGAAGCAAGCGACATGGTAATCATTACAATAACCGTGCTTAGCATCATAAGTGACATTAAGATAGACATTACATATGAAAACATTGAAGTAAGTTGACCGGTAGTAAGTTCTCCATTAACAATATAGTGAGCACCAAACCAGCTTAGGGCAACGATACAACCATACACCGCAATCATCATAATAGGGCTCACAAGAGCCATCATGCCTTCAGCTTTTTCAAATAGTTTTCTTAAATTGCTTGCAGCCTTAGAAAATTTTTGTTTCTCATAATCCTCTCTTGCATAAGCCTTAACAACTCTTACACCATTTATATTTTCTTGAACTTCACTATTTAAATCATCGTATTTATTAAATGTTTCGGTAAATATCCTATTTACTTTAGGAAGTAATAGAATAATTAATAATGCCACAAATAATATCGCAACCAAGAATATAGTGCTTAATGAAGGTGAGATAATAACGCACATTATAATCGACATGGTAAACATTAGTGGTGGTCTTACAGCAATTCTTATTACCATCATAAAGGCGTTTTGTAAGTTTGTGACATCTGTTGTAAGACGCGTTACTAGTCCAGCTGTTGAAAACTTATCAATGTTAGAAAATGAATAAGTTTGTATTTTCTTATACATCTTATCTCTTACATTAGCCGCAAAACCAGTTGAAGCTTCTGCTGAAAGCTTAGCACTTTTAGTTCCAGCATATAGCGATATAAAGGCGATTAATAATAATAATCCCCCATACCTAAGTACAGCATTCATATCGCCAGCATTTATTCCTTTATCAATAATTGAAGCTGTTACAAAAGGAATTAATACTTCCATTAAGACTTCAATTGCCGTAATAATCGGTGTTAAGATTGCTGCTTTTTTATATTGACCAACACAATCTTTTAAAGTTTTAAACATTTCTTATGCATCCTCCTTATTCAGTAATTTATATAAGCGGTCTAAATAATCGATGAATTTTTCCATTTCCTCATCACTATAACAAGCTTTTATTTTCTTTTCGGCATTAATCATCATTTCTCTACTTCTTTTACAAATGGCAATACCTTTTTCGGTAATTGTTACCATCTTTATTCTCTTATCGCTTGGCAAAGTATAAGAACTAACGACCTGCTTTTCTTCCATACGCATTACTATTCCTGCCATGGTAGCTTGTGAAACTTTAAATTCCTTTTCTATTTGTTTTAACGACGAAGTATGGTCATTACAATGAATTAGATAAACTAACACATGATGTTGAGCAAATGTTATGTCTAATTCTTGCATGGTTTGATCCGCTTTCTTTTGAAGCAAATCATTTATTTTTTTAAATTCAAATCCGATATCGACTGCACACATATTTTACCTCCGAGATACTTTATACAACATTAATAGCGTACTGTCAATAGCGTGCTATTGAAAATGTTATATATCAAATAAATCAGCTATAAACTCAATAAGTGGATAAAAGATAATGAAAAAGGGAATTGTGCATACCCAAATCAATAATGATCCAATTATTAATTCTGCAATTATAAAAATTGGAAGTCCCAATGTAGCCACCATAACAATAAGCCATGTGATTTTTTCTTCTTTTGTTTCAGGAACAATGGAAGATAGAATATCTCCGATTTTCTCTAATGGGTCACTATAGAATTCGCATATATGTTCAAATAAACTTGTTTTTTCTTTCATAAAAAATACCTCCAAATTGCAAAATATTTATACTCATTATTATTAAATATTGGTTTAAGTAGTATAAATAACTAAAATTGCCAAATGAAAATAAAAGCCTATTTAGAACCTTCTAACATAGTTGTGGGTAAATAATTAAAACAGATGCACTTTAAAATT
>CAVCDR010000005.1:0-7126 GCA_963601025.1 Agathobacter sp.
AATTTTAAAGTGCATCTGTTTTAATTATTTACCCACAACTATGTTAGAAGGTTCTTTGTTTATGGTTTTTATCATTCTTTACCATTACCTTCTTTTTTGCATCTTTAATTTTGTTCATTTTTAAACACCCATTCCTTCTGTAATTTATAACTAAGCAAAAATAGTAAACTATCACCAATTATCTTGGCTAGCTTTTCGTTCAAATATAATAAATGACTTGTTAAATATACAAATACAGAACTTAAAGTCATTATTAGCATACAAAGCAAAATGTACTTATATAATGTATTTTTCTTATCCTCTTTTTTAAAAACTAATCTTTTATTTAGAGAATAATTAAGAAACATTGAAATTAACCTTGCGCATATAGTCGCAATGCTTATTCTTAATAAGTCGTTAGAAATAAGATATTTAAGGAAATCTAGTAAGAAAAACGCTAACAAGATATCAACAAACGATGATATTAAAGATGAGCCCACAAACATCATAAACCCCTTAAACATTGTGCTAATTATTTTAAAGCTATCAACAAAAGGTCTGAAATGCGTTCCTGAATTATTGTCTTCATATAAGGTTGAGATAGGAATCTCTCTAACTGTTACATTATCTTCAATACATGATATTAATACATTTGTTTCATACTCATAACGATCACCCTTAATATCTTTCATAAAAGATAGATACTTGCTTGAAAATCCTCTTAATCCAGTTTGTGTATCACTTATATATCTATGAAATAACAAATAAAATATTAAGCTACTAAAGCGATTACCAAAAAGCGATTTAAATGGAACATTATTATTATCAAAACTTCTTACGCCAAGAATCAAATCATTAGGATTTTTGTCTAAAGTGCTTATAACATTAACAACATCATCCGCGTTATGTTGGCCATCACAATCAACCGTTACTATCCCTAGAGTATTGCTCTTATTATTTAATATATAGTTGTAGCCATATTTTAGGGCATAACCCTTGCCCATATTTTGACTATAACCAATAATATCGCAATTAGGATTTTTATTGAGAGCTTCAAAAACATGATTATATTCGTTGTTTGAACCATCATTCACTATTAATATGTTCTTTATGCCTTTAGCACATAACTCATCAATATAAGAAATCATTTTGTCCGTTGGACAATATGTAGGAATTAAAACACAAGCTTCTTCAAACATATTTGTAGTCCCTTTGTTTTGATCCCAGAAAAAGTGTTAGAGTTGGTCTTTTTGAAAATTGCCCCCATAATTTTCCCCTTTAAATAAAAAAAGCATTAATATGTGGACTATCCCACGTATTAATGCAACTCTTCTACCATATATGTATGTACAAACTCCAGTACAAGATACTTAGGCAAGTAGCTTTGCGTCAGTGCATTTCTACACCTTTGCCAATAAGCAACACATTCGTGTCATACGGGTAGAAATTATACCCCCCCCCGTGTCTACTTGTCAACGAGTTTTTTTCTTGTTTTTGTCTTGTTTTTTATAAGTTTTTCAAAATACTAATTAGCTTATTAGAATCAATAGGTTTAGATAAATAATCATTCATACCAGCATCTATACAAGCTTGTCTATCACTACTAAAAGTGTTAGCAGTGACCGCAATAATTGGTGTGTTATTACCGCTTTTTCTTATTTGTCTTGTAGCCTCAAGTCCATCCATAACAGGCATATAAACATCCATCATTATGCAATCATAATCATGAATTAACATATTAAGACATTGTTCACCATTCTTTGCCCTAGTAATCTCGATACTCTTAAAATTAATGTTTTCATTAGCCTTAATTAAACCCGCTAATATTTCATAATTTAAATCATTATCTTCAACGATTAAAATATTTAAGTTTTTATCTAAACAGTGTTTTTTAATTATATCTTCACTATTTTCAACACAACCTACGCATTCTACTGGAATTTCAACCCTAAAAGTAGTACCTACATCCTTTATACTATCAACATCAACTGTTCCATTTAAAAGTTCAACATATTTCTTAACAATATTAAGGCCCATGCCCAATCCTCTAGTTTGTGAAATTCTTGTATCTACTTCTCTAGAATACTTTTCAAACATCACCTTTTGAAATTCATTAGACATGCCAATACCAGTGTCTTTTACATCTATGCAAAGTGTTACTTTATTATCTTTGTAATCTTTTTGATAAACATCAATTGTTATACTTCCATCTTCAGATGTATAAATACACGCATTATTAAATAAATTAAAAATAATTTGTTTTAACTTAACTACATCAACATATATCTTGTCATGTTTTATATCATGAATATTAATACTACGCTTTTGTCTATTAGACTTAACAACAATACCATTAATTATTTTATCTACTTCACTAGATAAGTTTTTAATACTTACCTCTTCATTTTGTAAAGTTAATGCGCCTCTTTCAATAGAAGTGGCATCCAAAACATTGTTCACAACAGAAGTTAAATAATTAGAAGCCGACTTAATCATCTTAAAGTTATTAACACTTATATCGTCGCTTGCTTCTTTAATACCAAGCTCACTAAAACCTGATATCGCATTAATTGGAGTTCTAATATCATGAGAAATAATTGAAAGAAAATCGCTCTTAGCTTCATTAGCTTTTCTTTCATTTTCTACTTCAATAGCTAAATATTCTTCTTTACGCTTTTGGTCAGAAACGTTTCTAGTTACATATAGAACATTAGTTGGTACATTGTTTTCATCTCTTTTCTTCACAATAAAACGTGATAAAAGCCAAGAATCATCAACAGTCTTAAATTCTATACCAACATTTTCTTCATCCATTAAACGATCTTTTAAAGTATTTAAATCAAAGAACTTTAAAACTTCATTCTTATATTCGTCTTTGGCAAACTTATCACAAATCTCCTTAAGCTTTTTAGAAGCTACACCAGAAACGCCTGTTAAATAATGCATTTCTTCTCTACTTGATATTTCTTCATAGTGATCTTTAATCAAATCAATACGATAAATCGAAATATAAACTTTACTAATAGCTGAAATGATTTCGTTTGACAAGCTTGCCTCATCTAAAGCTTTTTGAAGTTGCTGCTGAACTTTCTTTTCCTTTAAAACGATATCATCGATATATCTAAAGGCTAATAGACAACCATTTATCTCATTCTTATTGCCAATCCTAATAAGTCTAGCTTCAAAATATCTTTTACCGTCTTTATTAGGAATAACCTCATAATTAAACGAATAACCTTTTTGTTTAGAAAGTCTTTCTTTAATATTATCGATATTAAGTGTGCTTAAAAAATATTCTTTATCCTTATTTGCAACATAAGATTCACAATAATTTTTGCATATATCATCAAAATAACAATAGTTTACTTCCTTATGTAACGTAGCAACATTAGACTTAGCCCACTTCTTTAAAATTTCAAACTTTCCCGTTTTAAAATCAACATAATATAAGTTTGTGTAATCAAAACATAAACTATCTAAATATTTCTTTTCTTTTTCCGCACTGATTAAAGCTTTCTCTAACTTTTTTTGATATTCTAGTTTTTGTAAAGCTTCGTCTTTGTTGTCTTTTATAACACAAAAACAATATCCTTTTTTATTAGTAGGGATAATTGAGATATGCAAAAACAAATTTGCTTGAAAAGCTACATCATCTAATTCAATCGTCTTGTTTTCATAACTTGATTGGTGAAATAAATTTATCCACTTTTTATCACCATTTGGAAATATTTCATAAAATCTTCCATCCAATATTTCCTCAAGTGACTTACCTTCCATTTCCGCCAATAACTTATTCGCATAGACAAAAGTTAAATCGACAGGCTTTTTATTATCATCTAAAATCACATAGATAATACAAGCAGCCCATGGATAATTATCTATAATACTCTTTGTAAAATCTAAATCTTCCATATTTTTAGTTTTATTCTTCTATTTTTGCTTCTTTTAAATTAGCTCTAATCCCATCACAACATTCATGGAACTTAACTTTTTCTTCATCATTTAAAGGAAGCTCAATAACCCTTTCTACACCATCTTTGCCTATAACACAAGGAACACCTGCAAAGATGCCTTCTTCACCATATTCCCCATTTAGCTTACAACTAGCTGCTAATACAATCTTTTCATCATGTAAAACCGCCTTAACCATTCTTGCGGTAGCACTAGCGATGCCATATTCTGTACAATGCTTACCAGCATACGTTACCCAACCACCTTTAATGGTCTCTTCAGTAATTTGTTCATGGTCTAATTTTTCACTTAATTTGCCACCCTTAATACTAACAGTTGACCAAGGACAAAATTGTTTATTACCATGTTCGCCAATCATAAACGCATTAATACTATTATGATCAATATTAGTATGCTTGCTAATAGCCGCTAAAAGTCTAGAAGTATCAAGGCCGGTTCCAGTTCCAAAAACATGACCATCTTTTAAATCTAATATTTCATCAATCTTTTTAGTAATCACATCACATGGATTAGTAACATTAATTAATATGCCATCAAAACCACTTTGTTTGATCTTATAAATAGTATTATCCGTTATATCAAGCGTATAACCCATCTCAACATTACGGTCTTGTTTAGCATTTACCAATACACCAACATTACCTGCGGTATGTACTATAATATCACAATCTTTCAAGTCACTATAATTACCTGCGTAAATTACACATCTATGCGGTGCAAAAGCCACCGCATCGTTTAAATCTTGTACTTCACTTTTTAATTTTTCTTCATCTTTATTGATAAGTACAAGCTCATCAACAATACCTTGTATAAGTAAAGCGTAGGCCACATGTGCACCAACATGTCCTACGCCAATAATGCCAACTTTTCTTTTTTTCATAATCTTACCTTCTTTTATAAATTATTACACAAAACCTTTTCATCTTAATATAATAATGTCATGAATAAAGAAGAATTATCTAATTTAAAAGTAAGTGAATTAAAGCAATTGGCTAAGGAAAAAGAAATAGATGTAAATGGCCTAAAAAAGGATGAAATAATCTATAAATTAGCCCAATTTGAAGAAAAGAAAAAAGAGAAAGAAAATAGCTACCCAGTATCTGGTATTCTTACCATTTTAGAAGATGGTTTTGGTTTTATAAGATCAGACAATTTTAATAATGATGAAGATAATGTTTATGTTTCACCAACTTTTATTAAAAAGTTTCGATTAAGACAAGGTGACCACATCATTGGCAAAAAAAGAGATCCAAAAGATAATGAAAGATACTACTCTTTAATCTATATCGATAAGATTAATTATCAAAGTACCGATATGATTAGAAATAGAGTTAACTTTGAAGATTTAACACCTATCTTTCCTAACAAACGTGTAAAGCTAGAAAGACAAGGGGAGTCTTTAGCGATGCGTGTAGTTGATCTTATTGCCCCTGTAGGAAAAGGCCAAAGAGGACTTATTGTTTCTCCTCCTAAGGCAGGTAAGACAACCATTTTGAAAGATATCGCTTTATCAATCCAAAGATCTTGTCCAAATGCTCATTTAATTATCTTATTAATTGATGAAAGACCGGAAGAAGTAACAGATATTAAAGAAATTATTCATGGTGATAATGTTGAAATATTCTATTCAACCTTTGATGAACAACCACAACGTCATAAATATGTCTCAGAAATGACAATTGAACACGCTAAAAGGCTAGTAGAAGTAGGGGAAGACGTTTTTATCTTACTTGACTCTATTACTAGACTTTCTCGTGCCTATAACTTAACTGAACAATCTAGTGGTAAAACTTTATCAGGTGGCCTTGATCCAAATGCTTTATATATGCCAAAGAGATTTTTTGGTGCAGCTAGAAACACGAAAGAGAAGGGTTCTTTAACTATACTTGCTACAGCCTTAATTGATACTGGCTCAAAAATGGATGATGTCATTTTTGAAGAATTTAAGGGTACTGGTAATATGGAATTAATTCTATCAAGAAAACTACAAGAAAGAAGGCTATTTCCAGCTATTGATATTGCAAAGTCTGGTACTAGAAGAGATGATCTACTTTTATCAGCTAAGGAACAATCAGCTTGTAACATCATTAGAAAAGACTTATTAAATTACAATAGGGATGAATCAATAGATTCTTTGATTACCCAATTTATTAGGACAAGAAATAATGATGAATTAGTTGATTTAATTATTAAGAATAAAGGTATTTAATGCAAGCATGGCTTGCATTTTTTAAAATTATTGAAACAAACTATAAAAAACTATAGAAGATTATAAAAGAGAAAATATGGATAGAAGTAAAAATCCTTTCGCAGTAGCATTTAAAACAAGACCAAAACAATATATCTCGCGATATCAACAAATGGATGAAATCATTGACTCTTTTACCGCCGATACACCAAATGTACCACTTTATATGCTTACCGGTGTTAGAGGGTCTGGTAAAACAACTTTAATGGCCG
Organism: Agathobacter sp.; assembly: GCA_963601025.1. GTDB lineage: Bacteria > Bacillota_I > Bacilli_A > Erysipelotrichales > Erysipelotrichaceae > Colivicinus. The sequence goes on from CAVCDR010000005.1 coordinate 6,412, forward strand.
CTGTTTCTGAAGAACTTATAAAAAATAAAGGTTAGTTAGTGATAGGTTTAAACGTTAACAGTAGGGATCTTCTATTATCACTTGCATCTAGACTATATGATGAACCATTGTTTAGCCCTTTAATCTTAGAAGCAAAAATTGATTTATCTATTTTAGGCATAGATGTATCAATAAATAATGTACACAAATATTCAGATGTTACTTCAGCAATTAAATAGCTTTTAAACCACACGATTGTAGATTAGTCGATTTTATTTATATAGCGTCTAATATCGTTAACTTCATCATCAATGTTAACTTCTTTGCTTCGGCAATCCGGAATCGCAATCACCATTAGCGCAACTATAAGCATGCCTAATAGACCACAAAATAATGTAAGAATCAAGCTCCAGCCTAATATTCCCACATCAGCTTCTTTGGTATTAACGATCTCTTCCATCTTATTCGAAAACAAACAAGCTACTACAATCCTAACAACTATAACCAATATAGTTGCGATAACTATTATCCAAGCACCTTTTACCATAATTATTTTCTCCTTATTTACTTTTATTATATTTATATGTTTTAGATTAAAAATAGTCCTAATGGATGATAAGTTATATTAATTGTAAATAGTAATCTCAATTCAAAGAATTGCTATTTTAATTTAATTCAACTTCTTTTTTAGTTGTCTATGGTACGCAAGGGTTTGTTTTAAGGCTGATTCTTTTTC
>CAVCDR010000006.1:0-2647 GCA_963601025.1 Agathobacter sp.
CCTTTAGAACCCTTTGTAGGAAGTTTAACTGCTTTAGCACCAGTTTTTTTACTAGCACCATTTCCTTCATATTTATCCTTGAAAGAAAGTAGTTCATCGTTTTTCATTACTTCCTCAATGGCGCTAGCCTTAAAATCATCATAGCTACCCATAACGGAAATATTAACTTCTTTAAGGTTTTTAACCATTTTTTCAACAACTAGTTTGTCATCGTACTTAGCACATTCTTTTAGCTTTTCTTTAAGTTCTTCTTGTTTATGAACAACCTCAATACCAATACTAGAACCTAAGTTAGCTGGTTTTACAATAAGTGGATAACCAATTTCAAGGGCCTTCTTTTCAAATTCAGCATACTTTTCTTCAATTTCATTGCTGAACAAGTAAAACCAAGGAACCATTGGAATCTCTTCATATTCCAAAACTTGTTTCATTACCGCCTTATCTTGGCCAATAGCACTACCTAATACATTACTAGAAGTATATGGTAAATCAAGCATTTCTAACATTCCTTGTAAAACGCCATCTTCACCATTTGTACCATGCATACATAAGAATGCTAAATCAATTGGTACTGCTTTAGAGAACATACCCTTAATTGGCTTCATATAAGCCTTATTACCATCTTTGTATAAGCAAACTTTATCCAAAGACTTACATAAAACATCTAAATCATAATAATTTTTCAATTCAAATAATTTATCACCAGTATATAAATCACTATTTTTAGAAACATAAATTGGAATAATCTCATACTTAGTATCATCAATAGCCTTTAAAGCTTGATTACCAGTAATACAAGATATCTCATGTTCACATGATTCACCACCGAAAAATACTGCTACATTTAATTTCATGTTTGTATTATATCACTTCCCCTTTTAAGAAAAATAAAGCTTATTTATCTAGCACTTCTTTTACTTCACTAACTGTTTTAGCTAAGTTTTGCACATCACTTGGAACAATTAGCTTAGTAGCTTGACCATCAGCCAACTTCTCTAATGCTTCAAAAGATCTTATCTTTAAATATTCTTCGCTAGGATTAGCTTCACTAATTAGCTTAATAGCTTCGCTTCTTGCCTTAGCCACTTTCTCAATAGCTAAAGCCTCACCTTCAGCTTCTCTAATCCTTTGTTCTCTTATCGCATCAGCTTTTAAGATAGCCGATTCCTTTTCGCCTTCAGCTCTAGTTATAGCTGATTGCTTTTCACCTTCAGCCGTTAAGATAATAGCACGTTTTTCTCTTTCAGCCTTCATCTGTTTTTCCATGGCATCTTGAATAGACTTAGGAGGCGTTATATTTTTAACTTCAACTCTAGTTACCTTGATCCCCCATTTATCAGTAGCCGCATCAAGAATTTGCGTGATTTGTGAGTTGATTGTATCTCTACCAGATAAGGTATCATCCAATGATAATTCACCTATAATGTTACGAAGTGTTGTTGCGCTAAGATTTTCAATAGCGGCAATAGGACGTTCAACACCATATGTTAATAACTTTGGATCAAATACCTGAAAGAATACAATCGAATCAACCATCATTGTTACATTATCTTTAGTGATAACTGATTGTGGTTCAAAGTCAGCAACTTGTTCCTTTAATGAAATCTTACGAACTACTTTTTCAAGTACAGGTGTCTTGACATGTAAACCAGCATGCCAAGTAGTATGATACTTTCCCAGTCTTTCAATAACCCAAGCACTACCTTGAGGTACTATACAGATGTTGCATATAATTAGTGCAACAATTAGTAACAAAATTATAATCGTAATAATAAAACCCATTTTTTATTCTCCTAAAATATAAATATCATAAATAACGCCATAAACATTATCATAAGCACATAAACAATAACCATAACAAGCGAAACATTCTTATTGTCTACATGATACAAATCATTTCGCTTAACATGATGATTATGACTAATATGAGTTTGTCTAAGCCTTTTGCCTTCACCAAAATCAAAACTAGAAACTTCCTTTTCTCTTTCCAGCTCTTTAGCTAGCCAATCATTACTTCTATCTTCTATTTCGCTTATATTTTTCATAATTAATGTAAAAACGCATCAGGCAAATCATTTTCAAGTAAGATAGTATCACTTACAGTGAAGTTTGCATAAACCTTACTAAAAGCTTCTTTTTCGCTATAAACAATAAAAACATTGTTCATATTGAAACTACTTTCTTTTAAACCTTTATAAATATACTCAGTATTTTTCTCACCAACTAATATTACATAATCAGCTTTATCCTTCATATAAGCACCAAAGGCATAATTATCATCATTTTCTTCTTTGCCTAAATCCACTAGACCAGGAGTAACAATTACTCTTTTGCCAGGCATTAGGCTTAAGACATCAAGCGAACGTTTGCAACCCACTGGATTAGAATTAAACGCATTGTCAATAAAGGTATAACCATTAATCTTCTTTATTTCTAAACGGTGTTCTACTTGTTTGATATTTAAAACACCACTAATAAGTTCTTTATTTGTTAAGCCAAGTTCTCTGCCCAAGGCAATACCACATAAGATATTCATTACGTTATGACTACCTAATAGTATTGTTTCAAAGCTTACTTCTTCGCCATCGATTTTAACCTTAAAAGAAGTGCCCTTATTACTATATTTAATATCGTATGCTACATAATC
>CAVCDR010000007.1:0-46348 GCA_963601025.1 Agathobacter sp.
GTAAATCAAGCACGTTGCCGGTTTAAAAGCTCTTGTATAAAGAGCTTTTTTTGTGCATTAAGAAATTACATGCGTTGGCCATGAAATCCAAAATCGGGTATAACGACCATATTTTAATTAAGGCGCTATAAAAAAATCTTATATAGTGATTAATATTTATTGATTGTTGGTTGAAGTTTTATTTGTCATATCTTCATTTCAATAAGCCTAGCGCCAATTGAAGATATTGATAGAATAAAATATGATTCTTTATATGAATATGTGAATAATAGATATGGATTATCTCTTGATAAAGGTGACTTATGGCAAACCATATCAGCTTTCATGCCAGCTCGTGCGTAAAAGAAATTATTTGAAATAACAGATGAATCTTTACTTAAAATTAGCCATCCAGCACCACTTAATGATGGCAGAATTTTTGAGTATTCGGAAACATACTTTGCTAGTTCGAGATTTATACATAAGACAAATAGGTAAGGATTAAGTGGTTCCTTTGCTTTTTTATGTATTGCAAACTCTTGTCAATTTAGTTTCGAAAAGTAATTAAAATTATGAGATTGTTGTTGGCGGTCTTTATTAACTGTTACTTGAAACTTTATTTTGTTAATTATTGATAGACATTTGTTCTTCCATCATATTTTGGCCTATCTCCGAATATATAATGCTTTTAAATTCTGCAAATGAAGAGCAACTTCTGATTTCACTAATTACTCTTTCATTTGAAAAAATATATATTAATGATTCATACAAAGGTCTAAACAATTTTCTATCAGCTTTGTTTATTGCAAGTAAAAATACAATATGTACAGTGTTTGAATTCCAAATAAAGCCTTCTTTAGATATAGCTACTGCAATACTTGTTTTATATGCATTCATATCTACTGAATGAGGAATGGCGATATTGCCAAAAGCTGTTGTAGCCATGCTTTCTCTTTTATAGATACTTTCTTCAAAGGTGGAGTCAACATAATTTTTAACATTTAATCTATCACAAAGTGATGTTAATATTTGTTGTTTAGTTTTTAAATTTGTATTCGCTATAAACAAGTCTTCTTCAAAAAAGTTGTCAAAATTTACCTTTAATTTGTAATTGTGGTAATCTTCTTGGGTTTTTAATATTGCATCTTGTATAAGACTAAATTGAGATGAAATGTTAAATGGAGAAATATTTACAATAATAGAATTATGATTCCGTTTTAATGGAACGGTTGTAAACAAAATAGAAACAGGGGTTTTAAAATTATCTAAATCTTCTTCCTTGCTAGCACAGCCTAATACATTTATTTGATTACCAAAATTAAGCATTAAACTATTCATTATTCTTTCAGCCATATTTAGATAATTTGGTGAGTAAACGGCAACGGGAGCTTTTTCTCTATTTACCGCTTGTCTTTCAACTTCTGCACCTATATGCATTGCTAAAAAAGCAGTTTCATCTTCATTTATTTGCATGTTAAATCTATCCATTAAATCAAGAGCCACATAGATAGCGACATCAAAAATAAGTGGACTATTGTTCTTGATGGTTTCTGTTAAAGGATTAATCGCTTTCCTATCTTCTTTTGCTCTATAAAGCAAATTTTTTAAATGTAGTGCAAAAGGGGTTTTAAATGTTTTTGATTCAAGGTCAATCATGTAAAGATTGTTAATTTTTTTAACATACTTATCCACTAAATCGATGATTTCTTTTCCAACCAATTCTTCAAGTTCAATGCTTGAATTTTCGATTGAAAAATTGGCGTTTGTTTTGAAAAGAACATATATTTCAAATCTTTCATATTTATTGATGGTGATGTTAAAATTTGTCTCTATTAGATTAATAAATTCTTCAAGAAATTTTTTCTCATTCAAATTATCTATAACAAAATCACATTTGCCGTTATTTAATTCATTACCATTAGATTCTCTATCAATTATTATCAGTAAATGTAAAAGCAGGTTCATTGCTGAGAAATCATTTAGATAGTAATTATATTTTTTAAATGTATCGGCAGTTATCTTAGAAAGAAGATTTACATCTAAAGAAGCGAAATTGTTTCTTAGAGTATCAATGTTCATAAGGCTGTTCTTACATTCTTCATTCATTACATAAGATAGTAGTTTTCGTTTATGATATTCATTTCCTTTTATTATCAAACAATCATTTTCACACAAAAACTCAATTTCATATGAGATGTACATCTTATTCATTTTTGAGATGATTGACTTTATTGTTGAATAACTTACGCACAAACTATCACATAAATCAAAAATATCGATATGTTTAGAATGGTTTAAAACTAATTGCTTAATTATATAAAAAGATCTTTCTTCAAGCGTTTGTGGTATATTTGTGTCTTGATTATTAGATATAACAAGGGAAATTTTGCTTTGACCATTAAGCTGATAGCCATTTCTAGAAGAAAGGATAATAGGCCTTCCGTATATTGAATTAATAGATTGAATATAGTTCTTGACAGAACGAACAGAGACACCTAGAGCATTAGCTAGTTCGGCACTTCTTATTGGAATTTTAGAATCCGCTAAGTAGTTTAGTAGATCTTGCTCTTTTCTTTTCATACAATAATTTTACATTAATTTAATTCTTGGGTTATAAAAAATTTTGCACTTTAAGGTGCAAAAAAATAATTATTTTGGTGCATTTTTTGGTGCAAAAGTAAAGTTGAGCAAGAAAATTATTTCCGATTTAATAATTACGTAAAGAAAGGAGTTATTGCTTATGGAGAACTTAAAGGTCTTACTTTGTTGTGGAGCTGGAATTTCTAGTGGCTTTCTTGCAAGCAATGCAAGAAAATACATTAAAAAGTCTGGTGTACCGGTTAGCGTAGAAGCTAGAAGCCATAGCGAAGCAGCTGAGTTTATGCCTAATATTGATGTATTACTACTTGGTCCTCATTATGCGAGTTCTTTAGAAAACTTTACCGAAATCGCAAAGCCATACGGTACTAAAGTAGCAGTTATTCCAGAAGCCATCTATTCATCGCTAGATGGCAAGGCGCTTATTGAACTAGCTCAAAAATTATAATAGAAAAAGTCAGGATTACCTGACTCATGAAATATCTAGCAAATATTTCTATTATCATTTTACAACTAGTCTTTGTTTTAAAAATTATATTTAAGGAGAAAAAATGAAGAAGTTTATGAGTTGGTTAGAAAATTCATTTGTTCCAAAAGCAAATGCATTATTTTCTAAACCTTGGTTGGCTGCATTCTCTTCAACAATGCAGAAAATTATTCCATTTATCTTAACAGGATCAGTTATTTATTTTTACAATGTATTTAAATCATTTATTCCTGCTTTACCAAATTTATCGCCAATACTAACATATACATTTGGTATTATTTCACTTATTGTTGCTTTCATGATGACAAATCAAGTTATGGAAAAGACAAATCATCCAGAATACTTAATTAATGGATCATTATGTGCAGCAGGCGTATTCTTATATGCCGCAATGCCTCGTGGTGAATCTGCTGATAGTATTTCAGCACTTATGGGAAATATTGGTGCATCAGGTATCGCTGTAGCATTGCTTGTAGGCTTATATGTTGCGATTATCTTCCACTTATGGGCAAAAGTTAAATTCCTAAAAGATAGTTCGGTTCCAGACTTTGTTGCTGCGTGGTTAAATGCTATTATTCCAAACATTATTACTCTTGGAATCGCAATGATTTTGTTAGATGTATTAAACTTAGATATTTATTCTTTAACTGTTGCTGCATTTATGCCTTTAGCAAATATTGCTCAAACATTACCAGGATTCATCTTAATTTGTTTAATTCCAGCATTCTTCTATACACTTGGTATTTCAAGTTGGACATTTGGTGCTGTTACTACACCGATTTTCCTAGCAGGTATTCAAGCTAATATCGATGCGGTTGCTGCAGGTGGCGTTGCTACAAATATCGTCACTTCTGAATCAGTATTTACTTTAGCCTTTATTACAATGGGCGGTATGTGTGCAACTCTTGGTTTAAACGTTTTAATGTGTTTCTCTAAATCAAAACAATTAAAGACTCTAGGCAGAGTATTTATCGTTCCTTCAATTTTTAATATCAATGAACCAGTAATGTATGGTGGTAAAGTTGTTATGAACCCAGTATTAATGGTTCCGGCTTGGATTAATTCAATTGTTGGGCCAGTATATGTTTGGATTTTAATGAGTACAGGATTATTAAAGATTCCTGAAAAATTAATTCAAGTCGGACAAATTCCTGCTCCTATTTGCTCAGTGATGGTTACCCAAGATATAAGAGCACTATTATGGTGGGCTATATTGTTTGTAATTTACTTGTTGATTTGGCTTCCATTCTTCAAGGTTTATGAACATCAAAAATTAGAAGAAGAAGCTACACAAAAATAATTTTAGAAAGAGGTTTACGCATGGATGAACAATTAATTAATGTTGCTATGCAAATTATATTACACGCTGGAAATGCCAGAAATTATGCAAACGATGCTTTAAAAGCTGCGAAAGAGTTTGATTTTGATAAAGCTGATAAGCTAATGCAAGACGCTGATAAAAGTGTTGTAGAAGCACATAAGGCACAAACCGAAACATTACAAAGCGAAATGAATGGGGATACGCATGATTATTCTATATTATTCACTCATGCTCAAGACACTTTGATGACAATTATGTCAGAAATCAATTTAAGTAAAGAGATAATCGACGTTTTAAAGATTATCAATAAAAAAACAAAATAGGAGGTTTAAATGGATAGTTTTCCAAAAGACTTTTTATGGGGAGCTGCTACAAGTGCATATCAAGTAGAAGGTGCAGCTACCACAAATGGTAAAAAACCTAGTCAACAAGATATTATCAATAAAGATAGCTATAAGAAGTTTGGCTTTGCAACTGCTGAAATAGCTAGCGATCAATATCACCATTACAAAGAAGATGTCGCATTGATGAAAGAAATGGGCTTCAAGGCATATAGATTTTCTATTGCATGGTCTCGTGTGTTCCCTGATGGTACTGGTGAGGTAAATGAGGAAGGAATACAATATTACCGCGATTTAATAGACGAACTTTTAAAAAACGGAATTGAACCAATTGTAACTTTATATCATTATGATTTGCCTATGGCACTAGTAGATAAGTATGATGGATGGATTAGCAGGGAAGTAATAAAAGACTTTGAAAACTATGCTCGTTATATCATTACTGAATTTAAAGATAAGGTTAAATATTGGACAACAATTAACGAACAAAGCATCATAGTTCAATTTATTGAGCAAAAATGTTATATTCCTGAGAAATATAAAGGAAATAACCAAATTCGTTACCAAATAAATCACCACATGAATTTAGCTCACGCAATTGCTTGCAAGCTTGTACATGAACTAGTTCCAGGAGGTTTGGTTGGTGCAGCCATTGGCTATGCTCCAGTATATCCACTCACTTCAAAACCAGAAGATGTAATGGCAGCTCAAAATGCTAATGATTTGCATAATCAATACTATCTAGATATCTACTTTAAAGGACACTATACTAAATCAGCAATGATTTATCTTGAAAAAACAGGCATGGCTCCAAAAATAGAAGATGGTGACATGGAACTAATTAAAGAAGGCTATTCTGATTTCTTGGCACTTAACTATTATGCAAGCGAATGTGCAAAAGCTTGTCCTGAAGGTGAAGGCAAAGAAATCCAATTTGCTGGTGTTAATAGATCTGGCAAAAAAGGCGAAATATCAGGATTTGAAACTCAACCTGGCTTCTTTGAAATGTGTAAAAACCCTAACCTTGATACAACAGATTGGGATTGGGCGATTGATCCAACTGGACTTGAGTATATTTTTAGAGACATCTATTGTCGATATGAAAAGCCTTTAATGATTACAGAAAATGGACTTGGCGCATATGATGCTTTGACAGATGATGGAAAGATTCATGATGAATACCGTATCGACTATTTAAGACAACATATCAAGGCTATGAAAAGGGCAATGGATTTTGGCGTCGAAGTCTTGGCTTATTGCCCATGGTCAGCACTCGATTTACTTTCAACTAGCAATGGTGTTAAAAAACGTTATGGATTTATCTATGTTGATAGAACTGATGATGATCCAAAACAATGTGCACGTTTAAAGAAAGATTCTTTCTATTGGTATAAAAAAGTGATTGAATCAGACGGCGTGGACCTAAGTTCAAAATAAAAGATTAAGGCGCGTATATCGCGCCTTACTTTAAAGAAGGGAGACAATAAAATGAAAAATGTACCTACTGGCTTTCGAAAAGATTTTTTATGGGGAGGAGCTTTAGCGGCTTGCCAATGTGAAGGAGCATATGATGTAGATGGTAGAGGCTTGTCTACATCAGATGTTAGACCATATGATAAAAATATTAACCGTGCTCATATTGAACAAGAGGGTGGTGGCACTTTAGAAGATATAAAACATTGGGTTGAGGATTCTGAAGGTTATTATCCAAAACGTCATGGCATTGATTTTTATCATACTTATAAGAGTGATTTAGCCTTAATGAAAGAAATGGGCTTTAAAGCTTTAAGAACAAGTATTTCATGGTCTAGAATTTTCCCAAATGGCGATGAAGAAAAACCTAATGAAGAAGGCTTAAAGTTCTATGATCGATTAATTGATGAAATCATTGCGGATGGAATGGAACCTATTATGACTATGTCTCATTATGACATTCCTATTCATCTTGTAACTGAATATGGCGGCTTTGGAAACAAGAAAATGATTGATTTCTTTGTAAGATATGCAAAGGTTTTATTAGAAAGATATAAAGGCAAGGTGAAATATTGGATTGTATGCAATCAAGTTAATCTAGTTCCAACTGTACAATTTGGTTCCCTTGGTCTATATAATGGACAAGCTGAAAATATGGAAGAATTAATGTATCAAGCAGTTCATAATCAATTTGTTGCTGGAGCAAAAGTTGTAGAGTTGGCAAAAGATATTGACCCAAATGCAGTTTTGGGCACAATGCTTGCTGATGGCACTTTATATCCAAAATCATGTAAGCCAGAAGATGTTGTTGGAACAATGAAAAAGAATAGAATGCAACAATACTTTTTTACTGATGTGCAAATTCGTGGAGAATATCCTATGTATGCCTTAAGGTATTTTAAAGAAAAGGGCTTTGATTTAAAAATGGAACCAGGTGATGAAGAACTATTAAGAAATAATACCATGAAATTCATTGGGCTTTCATATTACTATACAAATGTTTTTAATAGTGAAACTGATGATGGACAAATGTTTAAGGCTGAGCAAAATCCTTACTTAAAACCAACATTGTGGGAATGGCGTGCCGATCCTTTGGGCTTTTATAATTGCATTAGCCAATTATGGGATAGATATGAAACTAGTATTATGATTGCTGAAAATGGGCTTGGGGCGCTAGATATTGTAGAAGAAGATGGAAGCATTCATGATGAGTATAGAATTGAATACTTAAAAGCACATATTGAGCAATTAAAAGAATGTGTTAAAGATGGTGTTGATATTATGGCATATCTAAGTTGGGGCCCAATAGACATTGTTTCATCTTCTAGCGCTGAAATGTCAAAACGTTATGGATATATCTATGTAGATTATGATGATTTTGGAAAAGGATCAGGCAAGCGTTTAAGAAAAGACAGTTTTTATTGGTATAAGAGGGTAATTGAAACCAATGGAGAAGACCTTGGATAATATCAAAATCCTTTGTTTTGATATTGACGGCACTATTTCCTATAATCATAAAGGTATTAAACCTGAAATTAGAGAAGAATTTTTAAGGCTCAAAAAAATGGGTTATAAAATTATTTTGAATACAGGCAGGTCGAAAGTTGATGTTGAAGCTTTTATGAAAAGTAGCGATTTTTATTCGGAAGCTATCATACTAAACGGTGCTTGTATTATTGATGAAAATTTAATGCCAAATGACGAGGAATATATTGACGAGCAAAGCGTAAGGAACGTTTATGATTTATTGAGAGAAAATAATATTTCGTTTGTTTGTTACTATTCCAATAAAAACGTCGAAGTGCCAGGAAAGAAATCAATTAGAGAAATAATCATTAATGATAGAGAAGAAGATGAACAACTGAATGATTTCTTTGATATGTTTGTTCAAGAAGAGATAAGTAATTTTAAACAAATTCTTAAAATCGAAGCATGGATTCTTAATTTAGATGTTAATTCGCAAATTAGGGATAAATTATCCAAAATTGATGGTGTTACTTGTGTTAGCTCGATGGGCTTTAATTTAGAAATTACATCAGTAAAGACAAATAAAGCAAAAAAGTTATTAGAGTATGCGAATAAACTTGGGTATACAAAGAATAATGTTATCTTTTTTGGTGATAGCGAAAATGATAAACCAGTTTTTGATTTGTTTGAAAATGCCGTTTATGTTAAAAATGAAAGACAAGATTTTAATTTTTATACAAAATTTAAAGTTGAATCATGCAAAAATGGTGGTGTTGAGAAGTTTCTAAAAAGCAATTTTTAATTATATGAATCAAAAAGACTAGACAAAAGAAAGTGGAACCAGTACTTTGGATGCAATTGTTCTTGGGATTGCTGACAAAACAAAATGTGAATATAAAATAGTTAGAACAATAGCCGATATTTTGCTGTTTATCCTTGGGGTATTAATGGATGCTAAGTTTGGCATAGGATCTATAATTGCAGCACTAATAATAGGAACAATGATTAATACCTTTATAAGAATCTTAAAAATAAACTAATTTGATATAAAGCAATCTTGCAAAATGCTATTACTTGTTAAGGGCTATTTTAAGTAACAAAACTAATCATCACTAAATTATGTTGATTCATAGTCTAGTGATGATTTTTTTAATGTTTGAAGGGATAAAAAAGAAGCTGCTATTACACAACTTCTTATAAATCAGAATAATTCTTTTTGATTTGTTGCGTATAGATATTCATCAATTGTATTACCTATACGATCTAGTATTAAATCATTTGGATTATTTTCAAGTTTTCCTTCTCTTACTTTTGTATATTGAAGTGGCATGAATTGCGATAATAAATTAAGCTGGCAGCCATCTTTTAAATTATCTAATAATACTTCAATAGCCTTTTTTACAGGCTCTGTTGCATAGTAATATCTTGATCTATCAGAAAATGAATACTTTCTCTTTAAAGCTATTTCAGCTTCTGTGCCATGATAGTGCTTAATCCAATGAGAATTATTTTTTAACATTTCTTCATCTAATACTTCTCTAAAATTAGAAGGCTTTCTACCATTTACTTTGCAAGTTTCATCTTCAATAAATGATAAAGCATATAATGCTTCTCTTGTGGCAAATGTTAAGCCTGGCCCAACTTTTAAGATGGCTACACCATCTTCTACCATTTCTTTTAATTTTATTTTTGTTTGATAATCCGTAGAATGTCCCTCAAATACTAAGTCCGGTACATTTTTTATAGCACACGATAATTCAACAGCTTTTGTTCTATCATATTCAGTACATCCTGAATCTTTTTCTTCAACACCTGGTTGAACTACTATTCCAAGTACTCTTTCCCATACATCTTCAATGCCTTCTTTTTTAAAAGTTTCTTTAAATGTATTCATAGTAGCCATAAAGTCATCTACTTTAGTTACTTGAACGCCTTCATCTACAGCAGCTTGCGAGCCTCCTGGAATTGGTACTTCAGATCCGACAATATACACTGGTTCAACCGCATTAGGATTTGTTTCAAGTAACTTTCTATAAGCATTTTCAGCAACTTTAACAAGATGCACGCCTCTTCTTGCGATTATTTCATCTGATAGTCTAGTGTTAGGATCGTCATCGTTAACTTTCATTGATGTGTCAACATGGATTTTAGTAAAGCCTGCACTTACATAAGCGTTAATTAAGTCTTCCGAGTTTTTCATCGCTTCTTTTTCATTTAAAGAAGTCCATGTAAGTGGGCCGAGATGGTCACCACCTAAAAATAGTTTATTTTTATCAAATCCAAGTTTATCAGCAATAGAATATACATAGTTTTTAAAATCTAATGGCTTCATTCCAGTATAGCCACCAAATTGGTCACATTGATTAGCGGTTGATTCTATAAGTACACAACTACCATCTTCTAGGCCTTTTTTTAAGACTGCTTCTATTACGAAAGAATTTGCTGAACATGCAGAATAAATTCCGACAGCTTTTCCACTTTTTTGTATTTCTACAAGTTTAGTTAAGGGATTTTTCATCTTATTACCTCCGCTTTAATTATAAGAAATTAGTATTTATTATTAAGCGTAAAACTAAATTATGCAAAATTAATAATGAAATTGATAAAAAATTTCTTTAACATTTTTCTATAATTGAAATGTAAGGAGTATATAAAAATGATTATACAAAGTAGACAAGTTTGGGTTGCTGATCAATTCTTTCCTTTCCAATTGGAAATTGAAGACGGCAAGATTAAAAATTTATATGAATATGGTACAAAGATAGTTGATGAAGATTATGGTGATCTTAGAATCGTTCCAGGATTTATTGATATTCATTGTCATGGAGCATATACTTTTGATACTAATGATGCCAATCCTGAAGGCTTAAGAAATTGGAGTGAAAAGATTGTTAATGAAGGAGTTACGGCTTTCTTAGCTACAACTATTACGCAATCTGAGGAAGTTTTAACTAATGCGGTTAAAAATGTTGCGAACGTTATGGAAGAAGGTTATAAAGGTGCAGAAATTTTAGGTATACATTTTGAGGGACCTTATTTAGATATGAAATATAAGGGAGCTCAACCTGAACAATACATCGTTAAGCCTAGCGTTGAACAATTTAAGAAGTATCAAGAAGCTGCAAAAGGCCATATTAAATATATAACTATGGCTACTGAACAAGATGATGATTTTGCTTTAACTAGATACTGTAGTGAAAATGGCGTGATAGTTTCAATTGGCCATTCAGCAGCTACTTATGATCAAGCTGTAGAAGCTTATGCCCATGGTGCTAAATCAATGACGCATGTTTATAATGGTATGAGCCCATTCAACCATCGTGCAAATGGTTTGGTTGGCGCAGCATATCGAATTAGAACAATGTATGGTGAAATTATTTGCGATGGAAATCACTCTACATATGCTGCTTTAAACAATTATTTCATGTCTAAAGGACCTGATTATGCAATTATGATTTCTGATGCCTTAATGGCAAAGGGAACACCTATTGGTTCTAAACATATTTTTGGCGGAAACGAGATTGTGATTTATCCAGATGGTTCTGCACATCTAACAGAAACTGGAGGTTTAGCTGGTTCTACTTTAAATATCAATAAAGGTTTAAGAATTTTGGTAGAGAAGGCTTTGGTACCATTTAACTACGCAATAAATTCTTGCACAATTAATCCAGCTAAGTGTCTTGGAATAGATGATAGAAAAGGCTCTTTAACAGTAGGAAAAGATGCGGATATCGTTGTATTAAATGACGATTATTCAGTTGCCCAAACTTATTGTAAGGGTGTTGCCCAATTATAATATTTAATTAAAACTGTTATAACAAACAAAAAGCCCATTGGGCTTTTTGTTTAGACTATATTTAATAATTCCTTTATTTCTTTTATAGTAGTTACATCATTGTGTTCTTCATTATTACGAGAGACATATATTGGTGTCATGCCTGAATTTCTTGAACCTAAGACGTCGATGTTGTAGTTATCGCCTACATATATGCATTCGCTTGTATCTAAATTTAACTGATTAGCTGTGTATTCAAAGATTTTCTTATCGGGCTTTTTAATGCCGTATTCTGATGATACTAAGGTATAATCCAATAAATCATAAATATTTATGGTATTAAGTTTTCTTCTTTGAGAAGCAGCGTTGCCATTTGTGAGAATTGCGAGTTTATACTTCTTTCTAAGCTTAATAAGTGTATCTTTTACATCATCATATAAAAAGGCTATAGAACCTGATTCATTTGACCATTCTTTATCTAATTGCTCTGGAGTTATACATGTTACATTGTATTTACTAGCCCATTTTTTAAAGACAACAATCCTTTCAACCGTTCCATTAGCATCCCATTCCATAATATCCTCAATCATATTTTCAATTTGTTTTTCATCATTAAAGAGTAAATGAAACTTTCTAATAAGCATTTCTTTAAAAGCTCTTTGCCTATCAATAAGAGTGTTATCTAAATCAAATATAATCGCTTTTATCATTTTCTTTTTCTAGCAATAATTATTGTCAAATATTTAATTGCGACAAATATACAAACAACCGCAATGGCAATAGAGCCAAAGAAAACATAGTTAGAACTAGCTTTAAATACAGTGACAGATAGTATTAACAAAACCGCTAATAATGTAAATAGTATTATTTTCATATAAATGATAGAATCTGGAGAACTATATGAGGTAGGTTGATTTTTCTTTTCTGGTTTAAAATTCGCATAAACTGTGCAGTTATTTAAGAATTTATAAAATCTATATTCTAATAGAACAGCTGTGGCAATCATGGCGATTAATGATACCCACCATGGGAATTCAAATAGTACGTAGCAAAATACGCCCACAAGTACTGTATATAAAGGCACATTATTTATTGTCTGAAAGCTCTTTTCTTTATTTGGCGTAATTACATATCCTTTTTTAGTAAATGGATCTAAATATACCTTTTGATTTTTACGATCGCGATAGATATTTATTCCTTCAAGTTCTTTTTGTTTAACATTATTTTTCATAGAATCTTCCCTCTAGATAATATTATATGTGAATATTAGGTGAGTTTTGTGCTTTTTTGTTAACGTAATTAGGTTGAAATTTATACTTTTTGTTAGTGGGGTACTATTTTTTTCATAAATTGTTAAAATGGTTGCGATAGGAAAGAAGGAATTGTATTATGATTTTTGATCGAAATGAAGAACAATGGAAAGAGGTTGGAAGCTATTGGACTTCTAAAGAAATATTCCAACAACCAGAAACTTGGCTTAAGACATTTAATCAAGTTAAGGCTGAAAAAGATTCTATTAAAACATTAATTGAGAAGGTAACTTCACAAGATGACTACGATATTATTTTAACTGGAGCTGGTACTAGTGAATTTGTTGGAAATTCAATTTTCCCTTATTTAAGCCCATTAAATAATTTTAAGGTTAAATCATATGGTACTACAGATATCGTAGCTTGCCCTGAAGATTATATTTCAAGAACAAAGCCAACATTATTAGTATCGTTTGGTAGATCCGGCAATTCTCCAGAGTCTGTGGCTGCTGTTGAAGCTGCCAATGAGGTTTGCGAAAATATTCATCACTTATTTGTTACATGCAACCACGATGGCGCATTATCTAAATATGCTGTTGGTAAGGATAATTGTTATGCGATTAATTTGACTCCGGAGACTCATGACCAATCTTTTGCCATGACTTCTTCATATTCGAATATGTATCTTGCGACTGTTTTATCTTTCAATATCGACAAGTTAGATGAGCTTGAGCCAATTGTAAAAGATATTGTAGATAAAACAAGTAAGTTCCATCAATCAGGTTATGAAACTTGCAAGAAGATTGTTGATGAATTTGATTTCCAAAGAATTGTATATTTAGGTTCAAACTGTTTAAAGGGCGTTTCACAAGAATCTGCATTAAAGATTTGTGAGCTTACCGCTGGTAAGATTATGACTACTTTTGATACAACAATGGGCTTTAGACATGGACCAAAATCAGTGGTTTGTCCTGGTTCATTAGAAGTGGTTTATTTATCAGATGATCCATATACTAGACAATATGATGTTGATATTGTAAAAGAGATGGCTCCAGAGAGAAATGGTAATAAAATTTTAGTTGTATCAAGCTACGATGATCCTAGTGTTAAAGACTTAGGTGATTACTTTATTTCATTTAATAATGAAAAAAGGTATAATAATCTGTACTTGGGATTAGAATACGTAAACGTAGCCCAAATTATCGCTGTTTATAAATCACTTAAGTGTGGTGTAAGACCTGATACACCATGTCCAAGTGGCACAGTGAATAGGGTAGTTAAGGGAGTTAACATTTACCCATATTCAAAATAAGGGGGAGAAAAATAGATGATAGGTGTTATTGTTACAGGCCATGGCCATTTCGCAAGTGGTATTACGGCTTCAGTTGACTTGATTGCAGGTCCTCAAAAAGATTATGTAGCGGTTGATTTTGATGGTGATGGCACCGCAAAATTAGAGGCTGATATGAAATATGCAGTCGACACATTGAGCAATTGCGATGGAATCATTGTATTTGCTGATTTAGCTGGAGGCTCACCATTTAAGACGGCCGCAATTGTTACAGCTGGTAATCCAAAGGTTAAGGTAATTGGTGGTGCATCACTTCCGATGTTATGCGAAATAGTAATGGCTAGAACAATGATTGATGATGTTGATACTTTGGTTTCTACCGCATTAAATGTTGGTAGAGACAGCATTCAGTTATTTGAAATGCCAAAGGCTATTGATGAAGAAGTATCTGATGGAGATGGTATTTAATAAAGCGGGAATTATCCCGCTTTTAGCTTATTGATTTAGCATAGGAAGTAGGCGTAACACCATACTTTTCCTTAAATACTCTTGAAAAATAATGTATTGATGAGAACCCACATATTCTAGCTATTTCGGATATAGAGTAAGTGGATTCTTTTATCATTTGCTTAGCTTTGGCAAATTTCAAGTCTGATATATATTGTTTTGGTGAAGTATTTAAATTTTTCGCAAATAATGTTTGAATAGATGATCTAGATAAAGAAAATCTTTGACAAATATCTTCAACATTAATTGCTGAATAAATGTTCTCTTGAATATATAAGGCAATTTCACCAAGCAATTCATTATCATACTTTTGTTGCATCTTTGTTAGAATTGGTTTATTTAATGAATTTTTGTCGTTAGTAAGAAGAGAAACGATAAATATTTGAACGGCAGATGTTAAGGTTACGGCTGTAAGCTTATTGTATTCTTTGCTTGATTTATTAAACCAGCTTAAAATATCCGCTTCTTTTTGACTGGCTTTAAAAACTTTGTTTTTTAACAATTCCGCTTCTTCTTTATCAATATCCATGTCAAAAACAATAGTTAGGTAAGAACAAGTTGCGGTTGTTCTTTGACTATGTTCTTGTCCTGGCGCATAGAAAATTATTTCCTGGGGATTTAAAGAATACTCTTTGCCGTCAATATCAGTAATTAAAGAACCATCATCGACATAAGTAATCTCCCAAAAATCTAGTACTTCACCAGGGAAATTATAATTAGTACCTCTTACAACATAGTAGTCACCAAGTATTTCTTTAACATGCAGTGTTGATTTTAGACTATGAACGCTTACTTCTTCTTTGGCTTGCGTAGAACTTTTTTCAATATCTTTTTCAGATATTTCAACAATCGATCTATTTGATACTGTTAAAAAAGTAAAATATAAATTAGGATTTAATTTACAAATTCTATGTATTACAAATATTTTTGGCTTTTTGTTTAAATCATCAGTTACAGCAATAGCTGTGATTCCCTCTCTTACAGTAAAGTAGACTTCACTACGACTAATATAAAAATTATTTGTGCTTTTAGCTTCAACCAATAAATAAAATCGATCTTCATCGAACTTATTTTTAAAGGTATTTTCAGTAAATACTTCCCCATACTCTTGAAAATCAATACTTGTAGTTTTATTAAATATAGACATAACTATATTCTATACTTTTTTGTCTAAATTAGCTTGATGATAAAATGATTTTGTTAAATAAGTTAAAAAAACGGGCTAAAAGGAGGTAAATTTTGGAAATTCTATGGTAATTGTGTGAAAAAATGTTAAAAATGACAACATCATAACTAAAAAGTAAAAACGCATGTAAACGTTTTCACTTATAATAGTAAGTGTAGGGACATATTAAGTTTCCTCGGGAAGAAAGAAGGTAGATTTTTATGCCAAACATTGTTTTGACAAGAATTGACAACCGTCTAATTCATGGACAGGTTGCTACTCAATGGACAAGTTCAGTAGGTGCTAATTTATTATTAGTCGCTAACGATGCGGTTGCAGGTGATGCAATGCGTCAAGGACTAATGAAAATGGCTTGTCCAGCTCAAGCACAAACAAGATTTTTCACAATTGAAAAAACTTGTGCCATCATTGGCAAAGCTGCAGATTCACAATATATTGCAATAATCTGCGAAACTCCTCAAGATGTTTTAAAGCTTGTTGAAGGTGGCGTTCCTATTAAGTCTGTTAACATTGGTAACATGCATATGGCAGAAGGTAAACGTCAAGTTGCTACTTCTGTCGCTGTTGATGATGCTGATGTAGCAGCATTCAAACGTCTTCAAGAATTAGGAGTTGAATTATATATTCAAAGAACTCCATCAATTCCAAAGGAAGACGTTAACAAACTATTCCAATAATTTTTGAAAGGAAACAAACATGAACGTAATTCAAATTGTATTATTGGCTGTTGCAACATTTATTTTTGCAATCGACCAATATTCATTAACTGAAGTTCTTTACCGTCCAATGGTTGCTTGTCCTATCATCGGCCTAATTCTAGGCGATGTTAAGACTGGTCTTGCAATTGGTGGTACATATGAACTTATGATGATTGGTAACATGCCAGTTGGTGGTGCCCAACCTCCAAACTCAGTAGTTGGTGCCGTTGTTGCTATGATTTTCGCTACTAAAGCAGGTATGGATGTAAATACAGCTTTAGGTACTGCTGTTATCTTCTCATTATTCGGCCAATACGTAGTTACATTAGTATTCACAGCTATGTCTGGTGTTATGGCTACAGCTGATAAGGCTGCTGCTGAAGCTAACCCTGCTGGTATTACTAAAGTAAACGTAATTTCTTGCTGCTTACTTGGTGGTCTATTCGCAGTAATTTCTATCATCGCTTATGTTGGTGGTACTGCATTAGCTGAACCTCTACAAACATTATCTGATAATGCTAGCTGGTTAATGGGTGGTTTCTCAGTTGCTGGTGGCATGATGAGATTCGTAGGTTTCGCAGTATTATTAAAGATCATGTTAGCAAACGATATGTGGGGTGTATACTTCGCTGGTTTCGCTGCTGCTGCTTTATTCGGAAACGTTTCTGCAACTTCTGGTGCAACTTTAATCTTAGTAGCATTCATTGGTGTTGCTATTGCTATGTATGACTACAACACAAATATTAAATTAGGTGAAGGAGGTTCTTCTGATGGAATCTAACGTTACAACTTATAAGGATACAAAGCCTGCTCAACCATTAGATAAGGCTACATTAAATAAGATTGCTTGGAGATCTTGTATGTTACAAGCTTCATTCAACTATGAAAGAATGCAAGCTGCTGGTTGGGAATGGACAATTCTTCCAGGTCTTGAAAAGATTCATACTAACAAAGAAGACTTAGCTGCTTCAATGGGTCACAACCTTGAATTCTTCAATACTCACCCATTCTTTGTAACTCTAGTTTGTGGTATTGTTTTATCACTTGAACAAAACAAAGCTGACATCAACACTATCCGTGGTGTTAGAGTTGCTTGTGCTGGACCTTTAGGTGGTATAGGCGATGCATTATTCTGGTTCACTCTAGTTCCAATTACTGCTGGTATTACTGCTAATATGGCAATTAACGGAAGCATTCTTGGTCCAATTCTATACTTTGTAATTCTATTCGGTGTTCAAATGGCACTTCGTATTTGGTTAATGAATTGGTCTTATAATTTAGGTACTTCTGCAGTTACAACTTTAACAGCTCATGCTACTGAATTCACTCATGCAGCTAGCTTGCTTGGTGTATTCGTTGTTGGTGCTCTAACTTGTAACTATGGTGGTACAACTTTAGGTATCGTTATTCCAAATGGTGAAGCTACAATTGATATTCAAAGCTTACTAAATGGTATCTTACCTGCATTAGTTCCATTACTATTAACTTTAATGTGCTACTCTCTAATCAAGAACAAGGGTTGGAGTGCTACTAAGTGTATTGGTCTATTACTAGTTATGGGTATCGTTGGTTGTATCTTCGGTATCTGGGGTGGTGACTATAAAGCTCTAGTACATGTTCCTTGGCACGCATTTTAATTAAAGATTAGTGTAAAACACTTTCTTTCCGAAAACTACAGAGTGTGTGAGTATTCACACACTCTTTTCAAAAATTGGAGGCTTATATGAAATATACTATTATTGCCATTGTGGTTGTTATTGCAATTGGAGTTGCTGTTGCACTTGCGGTGTTAAAAAAGAACACCTCGCATAAAATTGTTTTGGCTGTTGAAAGTGGCAATCATGATGAATTTAGTTTAATTCTTCAAAAGAGACTAACTAAATTTTTGTTTCCAGCTGCATATCTTGACTCGTTAAGGCTTAATGAGGCAATGATGAGAAATGATGTTAATGAGATTGATCGCATTTTGGAAAAAATGAATAAGATTAAACTATCTGAAAAAGATAAAGAGAAGATTTATACGCAAGCTTATAATTATTATCTTTCTGTAAAAAGCTATAAGAAATGCGGAATATGGCACGATAAGATTAAAGAACTTAAAAATGATCGTATAATTAATGAAATTGATAAATCCTATAATATTTATGTTGAAAAAGGATATAAATATTTAGATGAAATGTTAGAGGAACTAGAAGATATAGAACCTGAAAATAGAGGTGTTAATGAATTTCTTATTTCTTTAATGTATAAAAATAAGAATGATAAAGCTAATGCTTTAAAATATGAAAAATTATCAAAGGAACATTTAAAAGCTTTTGATGAAGCTCATAAAGCTTAATAATAATATTCTATAAAGGTGATTATTCTTGATCATCTTTATAGATAAATCTAAAAGATTCAAAAAAGATTCAAAATATTTTTGAAAAGTTACAAAAACCTCTTGCATTTTATTTGAGGTATGATATTATTAATAAGCGCAGTAAAGCGCAGATATTATTGGGCCTGTAGCTCAGGTGGTTAGAGCGCACCCCTGATAAGGGTGAGGTCGTTGGTTCAAGTCCATTCAGGCCCACCATAATTTATATTTACTTGGGGCATTAGCTCAGCTGGGAGAGCGCCTGCTTTGCACGCAGGAGGTCAGCGGTTCGATCCCGCTATGCTCCACCAAGTATCAATTTAAGCCTTGTATAAGGCTTTTTATTTTATATAATTTATTTAGAGGTATTTATGGTTATTGTAGTTATATTAATTATTATATTTATTCTAGTAAGTAGGAAAGCCTTAAGAAAAGATCCTATGAATACTGGACATTATACGCGCATAAGAAGTCATAATCGTAGAAGAAGAGTAAGACGAAGAGAGTTTCCCACAAACGGTAAAGATATTATGTAGAAATCCTATTAAGGATTTTCTTTTTATTTTGGTAATAATGATTTGTGGAATGTAAAAGATGTGGTAATACTGACATAAATTATTTTTATCAAGGCAGTAAGGGCTTTTATTGTCGTAAGTGCGTTTCTTTTAAGCGTATTCTTTTAGAAGATGACATTAGCGCTTTAGACTTTGATACAGACCCTAATTCAAGTGAATATTCTTTTGAGTACAGTTTGACGCCTTTACAAGAAAAAGTCTCAGATTCATGCCTAGAATGCGTTTTACAAGGCAAGGATGTTTTATTGAAAGCTGTTTGTGGTGCTGGTAAAACGGAAATTGTTGTAAAGACTATTTCTTATTATCTAAAAAGAAAATTAAAAGTTTGTTATGCCATTTCTAGAAAAGAGGTTGTAATAGACTTATATGCCAGATTTAATAAGATTTTTAGTAACGCGAATGTAGTCGCCTTATATGGTGGACATCACGATAAAACAAAAGGTGATTTAATAATATGTACAACTCACCAATTATATAGATATTACAAAACATTTGATTTGTTAATCCTTGATGAGGTTGATGCCTATCCTTTGGCAAACAATACACCATTAATAAATATTGCCTTAAATAGCACAAAAGGACCAATTATTTTTTCTACTGCGACAGTAAACAACTTTTTAAATGATATTTTAAAAAAGCGCAATTATGAAAAATTAGAATTATATGTAAGGCCTACATATAAACCTCTAATAATTCCTAAATTATTCATATCTTTTAAAGTGATAATTTGTTTATATCTTTTTTACCTTTTAAAAAATATGAAACAGCAATGTATCATCTTTGTTTCTAGTAAAAGATTATGTACGTATTTTTATTATGCATTTAAACATTTAATCAATTGTACATATGTTTATTCTGATTTAGAAAAAAGGGATGAAAATATAAAAGCATTTAGAAATAAGAAATATCAATTCATCTTTTCAACGACCGTTTTAGAACGTGGAATAACCATCAAGGACGTAAATGTAATCGTTGTTTCATTTAATAAAAATGTTTTTGATGAAGGAAGTTTAGTTCAAATGCTTGGTAGAGTAGGAAGAAATTTTAATAATCCTTATGGTGAAGCATATATCTTATCAAGTCATAAAGATATCGAAATAGAAAAAGCTATTAATAATTTAAAGGAGAATAATGAAAAATATGAAATGTCTTTATTGTGATGAAACAATTAAACAGTATTCTTTATATAGCTTATTTATTGAAAAAGATATGCTTTGTATCAAATGTAGAAACAAACTAAAGCCTATAAGAAGAAAATTTAATATTAATGAATTAGAAGTTGAATACTTTTATGATTATGATTCGTTATTTAAAACAATCCTGCTTCAATATAAAGAGTGTTATGATGAAGCCTTAAAAGATATATTCTTATATAGAATTGATGATTATATTAAATTAAAATACCATGATTATAAAGTTGTATATGTACCAAGTAGTGAAGAAAAGTTAAATATAAGAGGTTTTAATCATTTAAAACTAATATATGAAAAATTAAATCTAGAAGAAATTGAAGATCTATATATGAAGGAACAATTAATCCAAGAGGGAAAAGATGGGAAACAAAGAAAAAGGATGATAGACAATTATGAATATCATGGGCCAAAAATAAAAAAATTATTAATATTAGATGATGTTTGCACTACCGGATCATCATTATATGGCGTATATAAAGCTTTTTTAGGAAAAGCTGAAAGTATCAAGGCGATTGTATTAGGGAAAAAAGAAAGCACTTTCAATAAATAATTTATAGTGATAGAATAAGTGTACAAAGGAGTGGGATTCTTTAATGCAAGGTACTGTAAAAAGATTCAATAAAACCAAAGGTTTTGGATTCATTACTTGTGATGATGGCAGAGATGCATTCTTCCATTATTCACAATTAGTAATGGATGGTTACAAAACAATTGAAGAAGGCGCGAGAGTCGAATTCGATTTGGTTGAAGGCGATAGAGGCCTTCAAGCTCACAATATAAAAAAGATATAGTGGCTAAAGAGGTTTATGAAAATAAACCTTTTATTATGCCCTATTTGAGTTATCCACATAAAAATGTGGATAAGTGGATAAAATGTGGATAAAATTGGGAAAAACTTGGGAATTGTTTTTAATGCTTTTATAGGATAATAAAGACATGGACAACGAGGTGGTACTAATAGAAAGAATAAACAGAAACAATGACGACCCTTCATTCCAAAAATTATTGGATGAGTACAAAAAGATGATTCAATCAATAGTAAACTCATTTGATGTGGACTGTGGAAATTATCAAGTTAATCGTGAAGATATGTTTCAAGAAGGAACAATAGGTTTACTTGATGCGTGTAGAACATATAAAACATGTTTTGACACCAAATTTTCAACTTATGCTTATACTATTATAAAAAGAAAGGTGCAAAGGTTTTATTATGATGCAATAGATAAGTATAACGAAGAAAGATATTCACTGGATAATCTAGAAGTTTATGATCATTGTTCATTCGTGGTGTACGACAAGGAAATCAGGTATGAGGATTGTATTCGCAATAGGGAAAAACTAGAAGAAATAATTAAAGACCTAAGCGAACAAGATAAGGCAATCATCAGAATGCGCATTGATAGTTATAGCTATGATGAGATTGCTAGATCCCTTAATATCAAAAGAAAAAGAATTGATAATCGCCTCTATCGTATAAAACAAAAGTTTAATTCTGACAAATAATTAATGCAGCAATATGCTGCATTAATTATTTTTAGAAGTAATGATAAGTACTATCAAAATTCTTAAAGCAAATTCCCGAGACAAATAAGGCGGCTATTTCAGCCACTGATAAAGCCCACCATATACCATTCAAACCAAATATTGAAGGTAATATCAAGATGGCAACAACTTGAAATAATAGACATCTCGAAAAAGATATAAAGGCGCTTATTTTACCGTTTCCTAAAGCTGTAAAAAAGCCTGATGCATAAATATTGATGCCACTAAAGATAAAGGCTACAGCGTAAATTTTAAAGGCTGTTATCGTAATATTCATTAGTTCTAAATCATATCCTACAAATACCATGGAAATTTGTTTTGATAAAAGGAAACATGAGCCAAACATTACAACACCTGTTATTCCTATTATCTTAAATGATTTTATTAAAATGTTATTTAGCTCTTTGTTGTTTTTGGCACCATAATTGTATGAAATGATAGGATTTGTTCCGATTGTGTATCCTAAATATATCGCCTGAAAAATCATTTGCGTATACATTAATACACCATATGCCGCAACCCCATTTTCACCTGAAAACTTCATAAGTTGATAGTTATATAACATGCCAACTAAAGAAGAAGATATCGAACTCATTAGTTCACTACTACCATTAGTGCATGTTTTAATAAGCGCATCTTTATCAAAAATTGGTTTGGTTATTCTTAATAAGCTGGTATTTCTTTTATTGAAAAAGTAAATAATAGGTACAAGTCCACCAATACATTGGCCAATGCCACTGGCCACAGCCGCCCCCACAACGCCAAGACCTAAAAGACCTACCAA
Organism: Agathobacter sp.; assembly: GCA_963601025.1. Classification (GTDB taxonomy): domain Bacteria; phylum Bacillota_I; class Bacilli_A; order Erysipelotrichales; family Erysipelotrichaceae; genus Colivicinus. The sequence continues at coordinate 22,824 of CAVCDR010000007.1, forward strand.
TACATAATCCAAGATAATATTTGTAATTCCAGCAATAATGGTGATGCCAAAGCCAAGTCTGGGTTTGGTTGCCGTTACAAAGAAAGATTGAAAAAAGTATTGAAGCATGAATGAAAAATTAAAGGCCGCAATAATTCTTCCATATGTTGTCGCATCGTTTAGCATACTTTCACTAGCGCCAATTAAGATGGCGATTGGCTTAACTAGAATAACGCCTAATATTGAAGTTATAACTCCTAATACTAATGTAAAGATAATTAATAAAGTAAATATTTTATTAGCTTCTTCTTTTTTGTTTTGACCTAGAAGCTTGCCGACAATGGCACTGCCTCCAGTTCCAACCATAAAGCCAAGTGAAGCTAAAATCATTAAAGCCGGCCAGATAAAGTTTACGGCCGCAAAAGCTGTTTTTCCGACATAATTTGAAATAAAAAAGCCATCGACAATGCTATATATTGATGTAAAAATCATCATTAAGATTGTTGGTATGGTAAATTTAAATAATTTGGAAAAAGTATAATGTTGTGCTAATTTATTATCCATTTATTTTATCGAACTCCTTTTTAATTTCGTGTTTAAAGCTATCATTGATATCTAAAAAGATATCTAGTTTTTCTCTTTGTAAAGCATTTAAAGCGTTTATTTCTGCTTCAATTATTTTATCTATTGTTTCCTCACAATATTTTTTGCCCTTATCCGTTAATAAAATCTTCTTAGATTTAGAATTTTCTTCTTTAGTAAGCGTAATAATCCCGTCTTTTTCTAGCTTCTTTAAAGCTGAATTAATGGTTTGCTTAGGCTCGCCTGAAACTTCAACTATTTTTTGACCATAGGGTAGGCAAGTTTCGCTTCTTAATAAATATAAGATTTGATAATAGCTATAGGGAATATTTAATTTTTTGTTTATAAGCCGATAGATATTTTCTGTCTGATAGAAACCTATATTGTATCTTTTTAAAGCTTCAGTTATCTCTTTCATTTTTTTACCTTTATACATGGTCCGAAATCGGACAATCATTATTATGCTTGATACACTAAATAAAGTCAAGTTCGTATATAATAGACAAGTAAGGAGAATTGAATGTTAGAAATATTAAAAGCGATATTATTCGGAATAGTAGAAGGCATTACAGAATGGTTACCTATTTCTAGTACTGGCCATATGATTCTGCTTAATGAAATAGTATCTTTAAATGTAAGTGATGAATTCTACTCAATGTTTGAGGTAGTAATACAATTGGGCGCAATCTTAGCGGTAGTGGTACTCTATTGGAATAAAATATGGCCTTTTGGTTTAAATTTGAAACACCCTGTTAAACAAGAGGGTATACTAAAGTATTTTGATAAACCAAAATGGACGATGTGGATTAAGATTTTAGTAGCTTGTATCCCGGCTGCCGTAATAGGTTTATTGTTTAATGATTTCTTTGAGGAATTATTCTATAACTATATATCGGTTGCGATTGCCTTAATTGTTTTTGGTGTAGCCTTTATTGTTGTAGAAAATTTAAATAAGGATAAGAAACCAAAGATCGATAAGATAGCTAAATTAGATTACAAAACAGTAATTATCATTGGTATTTTCCAACTTATTGCCGCAATTTTCCCTGGCACTAGTAGAAGTGGTGCGACTATTGTTGGTGCCCTTATACTTGGCGTAAGTAGACCAGTAGCTGCTGAATTTACTTTCTTTTTAGCAATCCCTGTTATGTTTGGTGCCTCATTATTAAAACTAGTGAAATTCGGTTTGGCTTTTACAGGCATGGAATTTATTATCTTGATTGTAGGTATGTTAGTTGCCTTTGTGACAAGTGTGTTTGTAATTACATTCTTAATGTCTTATATCAAGAAACATGACTTTAAAGCGTTTGGTGTTTACAGAATAATATTGGGCGTAATTGTTCTAATTTATTATTTTGTTTTTAAGATTTAACAAGTATAATGTAAAGGTAAGGTAAATTTTATGAAAATTGTTAGTGCTGACGAATTTAATTCAATAAGAAATAATGGCAAAGTAGTAGTAGATTTCTTTGCGGATTGGTGTGGTCCTTGTAAGATGCTTGGCCCAGTATTAGAAGAAGTTAGTAAAGACTATCCTGATGTTGAATTTGTCAAAGTAAATGTTGATGACAATGAAGAGCTTGCGGCGGAATTTGGAATTATGTCTATTCCGGCTGTTTTCATGCTTAAAGATGGTCAAATAGTTAATAAATTTTTAGGTTCTGTTGGCGAAAACAGGGCTAAAGAATATTTAAATGAAGCTTTTAAGTAGATTTTTATCTACTTTTTTTATGGGGGAACATGACATTATCCGACATTATTAAATTATTAGGCGGTGTTGCCTTATTCTTATTCGGTATGACTTTGATGGGCGATAGCCTAAAGAAGGTTGCTGGTACAAAACTAGAAGTTTTTTTGTACAAATTAACTGATAGCCCAATCAAGGGAATTCTTTTGGGAACAGGTGTAACAGCCATAATTCAATCATCAAGTGCTACTAGTGCCATGGTAGTTGGTTTTGTTAATTCAGGGATGATGAAGCTTGAGCAAGCCATAAGCGTAATAATGGGCGCCATTATTGGAACAAGTATAACTGGCTGGGTTATTTCTTTATCTTATATTGGGACAGGCAATTCAGGCGTCTTGGATTTATTATCAACAAGTACTTTAGCGGCCATAATTGGTGTAATTGGCATTGTCTTAATCATGGGCAGTAAAAAGCGCAAACAAAAAAATGTTGGTGAAATATTGCTTGGTTTCACAGTCTTAATGGTAGGCATGGAACAAATGTCTGGTTCTGTAAGTGGGCTTAGAAGTGATCCGGCTTTCTTGAATTTATTTGCGACTCTTTCTAATCCTTTTTTAGGAATAGGATTTGGCTTACTTTTTACTGCGATTGTACAAAGCGCAAGTGCAGCAATCGGTATCATCCAAGCTCTTTCTACAACTGGTGTTATAACTTTAAATACGGCTGTTCCAATTATGATTGGTGTTGCGATTGGTGCTTCACTTCCGGTAATTATTTCTTCAATAGGTGCTATATCAGAAGCGAAGAAGGCTGCATACTCATATCTAGTAATAGACTTTTTTGGCGGCATTATAGTCATGATTATCTTTTCGATTGTTAGTGCAATTTTTAAGGAACAATTTGATATTATTGTAAATCCGGTATCGGTTGCCTTAACTAATACTTTATTAAGAGTGGCCATGATTGTGATTCTTTATCCATTTATTAAAGTAATTGAGAAAATTGTTAATTTAATGGTTAAGGCTGATAAAAATGTTGATGAACAAATGGAAGAAATCAATAAGCTCGAAGAACGTTTCTTGCAATATCCACCTTTGGCTGTTGAAAACGTTACTAACGCAATTGATGCGATGGCAAACAAAACTTTAAATATATTATTTGATGCGCTTAATCTGATGAATAATTATGATGAAAAAGAGTATGAAAAAATTGTAAAAGAAGAAGAAATAATTGATGAATATGAAGATAAGATTAACGTTTATCTTACTAAACTAGCTTCTAGATCTTTAAATGGTTATCAATCAAGAATTGTCGGTCGTTTTCTTCATAGTGTCGGTGATTTTGAAAGAATCAGTGACCATGCCTTAAATATTGCTCAAATCGCTCAAAAAGTTGGTGAAGAAAAGATTGTTTTCTCTGATACTAGTAAAAATGAACTTTCTATTTTCCAAGAAGCCATAAAGAAAGTATCGACTATGGCCGTAGATAGTTTTATTACTAATGATATTGAGACTTCATACAAGGTGCAACCAGTTGAACAAGTTGTTGATAAGATAACTGATAGATTAAAAGAAAATCATATTAGTCGTCTTCAAAAGGGCTGTTGTAACATAAATAGTAGTTATGTATTTAATGACATATTAAATAATTTTGAAAGAGTATCTGATCATTGTTCAAATATTTCTTTGGCCACAATCGGTTTATACGATAAGAATATGGATACACACGTCTATGAAATAGAAATTAGAAAAGAAGAACGTTTCAAACAGCTATATGGCGAATATTTAAAAGAAATGGGCTATGATAAAATCCCAAAAGAGAGTAATTAGACATCATTAATAATGATGTTTTTTATTTGTTTTTGGACTTATAATAATATGCATGTTTAATATTTTATTTTATGTATTTTTTATTGTTTATGAAGAATTGATATTTAGAATAATGCTAAGCATAAGCGTTACAAGTAATATCTTAAGTCTTTTGTTCATATCTATTAATTTGGGTATTGCCTTGGGGATAATTTCTAGCTTTATTCCTAAGAAAATTAATAGATTTTTATTTAACATCTTTAATTTTGTCTTATGTTTTTACTATGGCGCCGCATTGATTATTAGAAAAGTCTTTAATATTGATATTTCGTTTAGCGTGCTAAATATGTATAAGCAATTCACAACAGGCGAGTTTTCGGGAACTGTCTTTTCAGTACTTGAGAGTAATATAGTAAGTATAATTCTTGTAATTATTCCATTTATTATTGGTTTATTTATAACTAAAAAAATTAATAAGGATATTAATGTCTTAAGTTTTGTTGCCTTACTAATGTCATACTTCTTATTTCTAGTTTCACTAAATACTACAACCTATGACTTGTACTTCAATAAGAATAATCATAAACAAAACATCGAATATTTTGGTGTTGGCCCATCACTTATTATTGAATTATTTAAAGGTGAAGCTTATAGCGATGAAGTAGAAGTGACTGATAGTTTGGAAAACGAAGAGGAAGTTGAAGAAACTAAAGTAGACATAAGAAGACAAATAAGCGATATCGATTTTAACAATATTGAATCTGATGATAAGACTATCTTAAGTATGAATAATTATTTTAGTAACTCTACCGGTACATATACTAATGAATATACGGGCTATTTTAAGGACAAGAATTTAATTTATATCATGGCTGAATCTTTTGATGGCTATTTTGTAATTAAAGAACTAACGCCTACGCTTTATAAATTAATTCATAATGGATTATATTTTTCTAACTACTATTCGCCTACAAATCTATCAACGATCGGTGGTGAATTCTCGCTTTTAACCGGTCTACTACCTGATTTACAAACACTTAATTGGCAATGGATTCAAGATAACGATGGCTATGTAAACTATTTTCCTTATGGCCTAGGTACTTTATTTAAGCAGCAAGATTACAATGTTTATGCATATCATGATTATTACTACAATTTTCAATCGCGTGATAAATATTTAAATGCCTTAGGATTTGATAATTACAAAGCTTGTTATAACGGCCTAGAAGAAAAAATGAGCTGTGATATCTTTCCTGAATCGGATTTAGAAATGGTTAATGCAAGCGTTGATGATTATATTAATGATGACCACTTTATGGTTTATTACGCAACTGTTTCAGGGCATGGTGAATGGGGATTTGGCTATAATGATATGGCTGAAAAAAATAAGGAGCTTGTGGAAGATTTGCCATATAGCGATACAGTAAAAGCTTATATTTCAGCAAATCTAGAATTGGAAAATGCTTTAACTGCTTTGGTTAATAAACTAGAGGAAGCAGGTAAATTAGATGATACGGTTATAGTACTTGCGGCTGATCATCACCCTTACTTTATGGCTGATGAATATGTTGAAGAAATGGCTGGAAAAGAATTAGATCAATTTAGTTTATATAAAAATAATTTAATTATCTATAACAGTACTATGGAATATACACAAATTGATAAATTGTGTAACACAATAGATGTTTTGCCTACGGTATTAAACTTATTTGGCATTGAATATGATTCACGCTTAATGGTTGGCAAAGATATCCTATCAAGTAGTCCAGGTTTAGTAATATTCGCCGATTATTCTTGGCTTAACGAAAAAGGAAAATATTCTTACGATACTAAAACCTTTACTTCAAGTAATGGCGAAGTAAGCAATGAATACATCGAAAAAATGAATAATGAAGTTAGTAATAAGTATTTAGTTTCCCGTAATATATTAATTTATGATTACTATAAATTAGCTTATGATACTTTAAATTAATTATTTAGTATGAGGAATTATTTTAAGACTCTTCTTAATTGAAATAATAAAGAATATTACGCCGATTACCGCGAAACTTTGCATGATATAAAGCGTTGTGTTGATGCCTAATGCATCAATTAATAAACCGCCAAGTAGCGTTGCGATAAGTCCGCCAATGACCAAGCTAGTACTTATTAGGGCTTGGCCTTTTAAATATTCGGATTTTGGAATAACATGTGCCAAATGTCTTTCGGTACTAGGCACATAGATTGAGAAACTTAAAAATTGTAATGTTTCAGCAGCATAAACAACATAAATATTTGGAGCTATCGCAATAAAGATATTTTTAAGCACCCACATAACTCCGGCAAACATTAATAAATTACGATTTCCTAATTTCTTATAATACTTTTTATATAAAATCATTGCCGGTAGCTCGGTTAATGCTGAAATTGCACCAGCTGTACCTAAATTTGCGCTTGTTCCACCAATTCTTTTAATTATTTGAAGTAAGAATAGTTCCGTAAAATTGTGCGTTACCGCAATAAGCATAAGTCCAAGCAAAAATAGATAGAAATGAGGATAATCGTGTAATAGATTAATTTTATCTTGTTTATTAACTTCTTGTTTTTCTTCTTGAACATTTGGGGCATTAAATATGATTAGACATATTATTGTTAAAACAGAAGGAATTATATAGATAATAGGTAAGATATCGCTTGCGACTTTTACTAATAATTGGCCAATTAGAAAGTTACTTATAGAATAGCCTAATGATCCAATTCCTCTAGCAATCGAAAATTGTATTTCTTTATATCCTGAATGAATAGCTGTGATATAAGGCTGACTAGCTTTTTCGATGAAGAAGATAAATGTAAGCAAGATTAAGAATACTATTCCTTGTGGCTTTAGTATATATATAACAAATGACAATAGAACCATTATGATATGCATGATGATTAATAATCTATTTAAACTATAATTTGTTTTCTTAATAAAAGATGCGACAAATTGTTGAAGAATTATCGCACATATACTGGATGTAGCTAAAAAGACACCTATTTGGCTATTATTAAATCCCTTACTTAATAAATAAAGTGAGGCAAAGCCATAGGTAGCGGCTTGAATGGTAAAGTGTAGAAACTCAGTAATGCAATACAATACTTGGTTTCTGTTTTGATTAGTTTTCATATTTTTCCTCTAACAATATTATTTTATCAACAAAAGGTTAAATAATATCTTGTATTGTCTTGTTTTTGAAAAAATTATTAATTAAATCATGTAGCTCGTTATAAGTACATAAGACACTGCAATTATCTTCTTCTTTACAACTCTCGTTTTTGCCCACGCAACAACATGAACATGTCTTAAGTTCTTCTTCAGTAACAATTAAAATATCATAAAAAGTATATTCTTTAGGGCTTCGATTTAGTTTATAACCACCACATTTACCCTTGCATACATCAATAAGACCGTTTTTAGCTAATTGTGTCATAATTGACTCAAGATACTTTCTTGAAATGTTCAAGTTAGATGCAATACCAGATATGCATATATATTGTTTATCGCCATTATTCTTTGCCATATAGGCGATCGCACGTAGGGCATATGTACTTTTTGAAGATATCAACATAATTTAATTATATCTTTTTAATTCCTATTGACAAGGTAGGATATGGGAAGTAACATATTAATTGCCTAGTAAGAAGGTAGGAATTAAATGTCAGCTAGAGTTATTGAAATTATTACCAATTCTTTTCCTAAGATATTATCACTTGGCCTAACGGTAACTATACCATTAGCCATATTGTCGTTTATCTTAGCGTTTTTAATATCAGTATTAGTAGCCTTTATAAATTACGCTAATATCAAAGTGCTTACACCCATCACAAGATTTTATATTTGGATAGTAAGAGGTACACCGCTACTTGTGCAACTATATATATTTTTCTATGGTTTTCCAAGTATTGGCATCACCTTAAAACCTTTTGTTTGTGCTGTGCTGGTTTTAGGATTAAATGAAGGCGCCTATATGTCAGAAACAATGCGCGCTTCTTTAGGTGCGGTGCCAACTGGTCAAATGGAAGCTGGATATTGTGTGGGCATGAATTATATGCAAATAATGTTTAGAATAATTCTTCCTCAAGCTTTAAGAACGGCATTTCCTTCATTAATGAATTCGCTTATCGCCTTAATAAAAGATTCTTCTATGGCCTCAACGATCACCGTAGTGGAAATGTTTAGACAAGCTCAAATCGTCAATGGTAGAGTATTTGAACCTTTTGTCTTATATCTAGAAGCAGCCTTTATCTATCTATTATTCTGTAGCGTTGTATCAATTGTTCAAAAAATAGTTGAGAAGAAATTAAATTTCTATGGAGGCGTAAAATGATTGAAGTAAAAAACTTGCATAAGAAATTTGATAATAATGAGGTATTAAAGGGCATTAATTTCAAAGTAAATGAAGGCGATGTAATTGCCATACTTGGTAAAAGTGGTAGTGGTAAAACAACTATTCTGCGTTGTTTAAACTTCTTGGCTACTGCGGATGAAGGAACTTTAACTTTTGACGAGAAAGAATATGATTTAAAAAATATTTCTAAGAAAGATATCGCAAACATTAGAAAAAAGACGGGCTTTGTCTTTCAAAACTATAACTTATTTTTAAATAAAACTGTTTTAGAGAACGTTACTGAAGGTTTGATTGTAGCTCGAAAGATGAATAAAAAGGATGCGGAGGAAATCGCCATTGAAGCTCTAAATAAAGTTGGCATGGCTGAAAAGAAAGATCAATATCCAAGTAGCTTGTCGGGTGGTCAACAACAGCGTGTTTCTATAGCTCGTGCTTTAGCTTATAAGCCGGAAGTTATTTATTTTGATGAGCCAACTAGCGCTTTAGATCCAGAGCTTATTGGTGAAGTACTAAATGTAATGAAAGACTTGGCTAAGGAAAAGATAACAATGATTGTTGTGACTCATGAAATGAGCTTTGCGAAAAATGTTTCTAATAGAGTACTATTTGTGGAAAATGGTGAAATATTACAAGATTTAGATTCTAAAACATTCTTTGAGGAACAAAAGAATGAAAGAATAAAACAATTTATTAAAAGTATAAACGAGAGGGGATAAGATGAAAAAGATATTTAGTTTATTATTGATTGTATTTATTTTATTTGGCTGTAGTAATTCAAGTACTAGTGATACTACGAAGACCAAAGATTTATTAGCTCAAATTAAGGAAAAGGGTGTTATGACCGTAGCCACTGAAGGCGATTGGTCACCTTATACTTACCATGATGAAAAGACCAATGAACTTGTAGGCTTTGATGTAGAACTTGGCAAATTAATTGCCGAAAAATTAGGTGTAGAAGTAGAGTTTAAGGAAACTGATTGGGACTCTATTTTAGCTGGTGTACAATCAGGAACATTTGATTTAGGTATTAATGGTATTACTTATTCTGATAAAAGAGCTGAATCTTTTAATTTTTCAGAACCATATCTATATGATCAAACAGTTTTAATCGTACTTGAAAGTAATACAGATATTAATTCTTTTGAAGATATTAAGGGCAAGGTTAATACTAATTCTCCTGGTTCTAGTTATGCTGAGATGGCTGAAGAATATGGGGCAACAAACTCATATATCACAACTTTCTCAGATACTATTCAATTATTAACTAGGGGTGATGCGGATTGTACAATCAATTCACTTTCTGTATATAACGATTATATTAGAGAAAAAGGCGACAACGCAGGTATTAAGATAGTTGATGAAACAGAACCAGAAAAGACGGTTATCGCTTCTAAGAAGGATGATAGCACAAACACTCTAATTGAAGAAGTGAATAAAATCCTTGATGAATTAAGGGAAGATGGAACTTTAGCTGAATTATCAAATAAATATTTTGGTTATGACGCTACTGTTGATCTTAGTGCTAATTAATTTATTGTAAAAAATAAAATTTTCATGATAATATATTAAAGCGTAACTTTCTTTGGACTGATATATAGTTCAAGGCGTGAAGGGAGAAAAGATATGAGAGAAGGTATTCATCCAGATTACCATAAGGTAAAAGTAGTATGTGCAGGATGTGGTGCAGAATTTGAATCAAGCTCAACAGCTAAAGGCGATGTAATTAAAGTTGATACTTGTTCTAAATGTCATCCATTCTATACTGGCCGTCAAAGATTTACGGCTGCAGCTGGTAGAATTGAAAAATTCAACAAGAAATACGGTACAAAATAGTAAGGTTAAATCCTTACTTTTTTGTGGCATAATATTATGTGACATAGTAGGAGGATAATGATATGTATCAAAGATACGCTGACGGTTGGTTAGAAACCATTTCAGGGTGCATGTTTGCAGGAAAAACTGAAGAATTAATAAGAAGAGTAAAGGTTTTGGAATTCGCTCATAAAAAGGTTCAGGTTTTTAAACCAATAATCGATAATCGTTATTCTAATACAAAGGTTGTTTCTCATGCTGGAAGCAATGTTGAAAGTGTTGTTGTCACAAAGGCCGTAGAAATATTAGAACTAGTTAAAGAAGATACAGAGGTTGTCGCAATTGATGAAGTACAATTCTTTGATGATTGTATAACTGATGTTTGTAATGTTCTAGCAGATAAGGGGATGAGAGTAATGGTTGCCGGTCTTGATACAGACTTTAGAGGCGAACCATTTGGCCCTATGCCAAAGCTAATGGCTGAAGCAGAGTTTGTTACTAAGCTTACGGCTGTTTGTAATAAATGTGGAGCCCCTGCTACTAGAACGCAAAGAATCATAAATGGCAAGCCAGCTAAATATAAAGATCCAATCGTTTTAGTTGGTGCTGCAGAAAGCTATGAGGCAAGATGTAGAAAATGCCATGAGGTAATTGGTAAACCAAAACCAGAGGTATATTAATGGATGCGAAAATAATTAAATTAGAAAGCATAGAAAAAAGATTTTTAGAAATTGGCGAAGAAATGCTTAAAGATGACGTTGTAAGTAACGTTAAGGCTTTTACTAAACTTAGTAAGGAACAGGCTACTTTAAAAGGTGCTTATGACGCTTATCAAGAATATAAGAAACTTACAAGCGATATTACGGGCGCTGAGGAAATGTTAAATGATTCTGATCCAGAAATAAAGGAAATGGCCGAATTAGAATTAGCTGATGCTAAAGAAAAACTAGAAAAGTTAAATGAACATATTGAAGAGTTATTACTTCCTAGAGACCCAGAAGACGCTTACGATTGTCTAGTTGAAATAAGAGGCGCTGCTGGAGGCGATGAAGGCAATATCTTTGCGGGTGACTTATATCGTATGTATAACTACTATGCGGCAAATATGGGCTATAAGACAGAAGTAATGGAATCTAGTGAATCGGAAGCTGGGGGCTATGCCTTAATTAGCTTTTCAGTTAAAGGACAAGATGCATATCGCCATTTTAAATTTGAATCAGGAGCTCATAGAGTACAAAGAGTTCCAAAGACTGAAACACAAGGTAGAGTACATACATCTACAGCTACCGTATTTGTTTTACCGGATGTTGAAGATGAAGATGTTGAAATTCCTGATAGTGATTTAGAAATCGAAACACACCGTGCAAGTGGCGCTGGTGGCCAACATATCAATAAGACTGATAGTGCTGTTAGAATCGTTCATAAGCCAACGGGTATTACAGTAAACTGCCAAGATGGTAGAAACCAACTTGCCAATAAGGAGACAGCTTTAAGAATTATTAAGGCTCGTGTTTTCAACTATTATAAGGAACAAAAGGAAAAGGAAGCTGGCGAAGCTAGAAAGAGTAAAATAGGTACTGGTGATAGAAGTGAGAAGATTAGAACTTACAACTATCCACAAAATAGAGTTACTGATCATCGCATTGGCCTTACAATTAATCAATTGGATAGGATAATGGAAGGCAAATTAAATGATGTTGTTGATGCGCTTATTAAAAATGAAGAACAGGAAAAGCTTTTAAATGAGCACGTACAATGATTTATTAAACGAATATAAGAAGGTCTTTAATGATAAGGAAACATTAAGGGCTTTTCTTTTTGAACTATGTAATGAGTATGATATTAACTTATACATGGGAAAAGATAATGAAGCTGATAAACGTGTTATTGAAAGATTTGCTGATGGTGTAAATAAGTTAAAAGAGAATGAACCTCTAAATTATGTTCTAGGCTATTCTTATTTCTATGGCTATAAGATGATAGTGAATCAAAATGTGTTGATTCCGCGTTTTGAGACAGAAGAATTAATTGGCCTAGTATTATCAAAATATGATGAATACTATAAGGGACAAAAGGTTACTTTAGCTGATGTTGGAACAGGTAGTGGAGCAATCGCAATTGCCTTAAAAAAGGAAGAAGCTAATTTTAATGTATATGCAAGTGATATTTCTTTCAAGGCATTAGAAGTGGCAAAGAAGAACGCTCAAAACAATGATGCGGATATTACTTTTATGCAAGGTTCAATGCTTGACCCGCTAGTAGAAGACAACATAAAGTTAGATATCTTAGTATCAAATCCACCTTATATTAAACAAGACGAAGTATTAGAGGCTAGTGTAAAAGATTATGAGCCACATGTAGCCTTATTTGGTGGCGATGATGGTTTAAAGTTTTATCGTATGATTTTTGAAAAAGCACATCTAGTCATGAAAGATAAAGGATTGTTGTTTTTTGAGATGGGATACGATCAAAAAGAAAACCTTACAAATTTAGCTAAACAATATTTTAAAAATGCAGATATTGAAGTTTATAAAGATATCAACAAAAAAGATCGAATGTTGTTTATAAAATTAAATTAATAACAGTGTATAAAACCCCACAGCTAAGCATAGCTAAGATGGGGTTTATTTTTGTTTTACGGATACTTATAAAACAAACAATAAACAATGATAAGGCAACAAAATTAAACTTATTTTCGACATATACTGCATTTATTAAAATTGATAGTCCCGCACTAGCAATAAGCGCAACAATAACGGGACGTAAAGTACCTAATATTTTCTGCATGAAGTCGATATTACGATATTTAAAATATAAGTGAGCTAATAAAGATACAATAAATAACGATGGTAAAATAACGGCTAAAGTTGATATGATGGCTCCTAAAATACCAGCTATTTTTATGCCGACAAAGGTTGCAGAATTTACAGCAATAGGGCCTGGTGTCATTTCGGCTATGGTTATCAAGTCCGTAAACTCATTAAGACTTAACCAAGCATATTTTTCAACCACTTGGCTTTGAATAATGGGTATAGCAGCATAGCCTCCGCCAATTGAAAATAGACCTACTTCTAAAAAGCTTAAGAATAATTCAAGATAAATCATTTTTACTCCTTAGACACAGTATGATGCCTATTAATAACGTTGATAAGATGATGTAGATAACATTTACATCAAAAAAGAAGACCAATATAAAAGCAATTATCATAATCAAATAATTTAGGTAGTTCTTAGTTTTTAAAACGTTTGTAGCAAGCGTTAATACAGTATCTAAAATAATAGCTGCTACACCTGCTTGCATGCCTTTTAAGAGTAAACTAAATATCGCGTTATCGATTAATAAATTATAAAAAAAGGAAACAATTGATAGTATAAACATTGGTGGAATAATGGTGCCAAGCGTTGATACAAGCATGCCTTTAAAGCCCGCAACTTTTAATCCTACCGCAATTGCGCAGTTTACTGCCACGGCTCCCGGACTTGATTGGGCAATAGCGATTAAATCTAACATTTCTTCTTCATCTATCCAATGTAGTTTGTCAACAAACTTCTTTTTCATGAATGTCGCAATGACAAAACCACCACCAAAGGTGAAGGAACTTATATATAGCGTGCTAAAAAACAATTTAGATAATTTCTTTTCCATCGTTTTTATTATAAACATAAAAAATTGTTATTATATTGATATGAAAAAAAGATTATATTTTATAAGACATGGACAAACAGAATTTAATACAAGGGGAATTGCTCAAGGCAGAGTTAATTCGAATTTAACTAAAAAAGGTATAAATCAAGCTTTGGCTTTAAAAAAATATATAGAAGAAAAACAAATAGCGTATGACAAAGTATTTGTGTCTCCTTTAAAAAGAACAAGTGACACTTCTTTAATTGTTACTGGAGAATGCGGCGAGATAGTTGATGATTTAACAGAAGTAAATTATGGTGATTTGGATGGCAAAGACTATCATTTATGTCTTGAGTGTAATGGTGATTATACAAGCCATGGAGGCGAAAATTTAAAGATAGCTGGAAAGCGTATGTATGATGCCTTGAAAAAAATAATGGAAGAAAATGATAGGGTTATGGTTTTTTCTCATTCGGCATGTGGCAGAGCTTTTTATAACTATATAAATGGCTATGCTGATTCATGTTTTAGGATTCCAAATTGTGGCCTTGTAACATATGATTACGATGAAGGAAAATTTAGTTTTGTGGATGTCTATAATCCTTTGGAAATCAAATGTGTCTTTTCTGATTTAGATAATACTTTGTTTGGCAAAAACAAAGAGCTTTCTAAAAATAAAATAGAAATGCTTAAGAAAATACAAGATAAGGGTATTAAGTTTATTGTTAATTCTGGTCGTTTACCATATGATGTAGAGTTTTTAAGCGAACATATTGATATTTCAAATCTTGTTTCTGGCAATGGTTCTTATGTAAGACTTGATAATAAGCTTATATATAATTGTCCATGTAATAAAGAAGATGTTATGTCTTTGATTGAATATGGTATAAAAAAACACATTACGCCTAGAGTATATTTTATAGATGGCATTTATACTTATGAGGAAATATATACCGTATTCAATATCAAATATTATGTTATCGATTATAAAAAGCTAATTGAAAAAGCTAGTAATGAGGATGTTTATAAAATATGTTTTATGTCTGAAGATAAAGAAGCCTTACAAGATATCAAAGAATATGCTGAAGGCTTAAATGGATGTGTTGGTGATTATTCAACACCTCGTTTTTTAGAATGTCACCATAAGGATACTTCTAAGGGTGAAGCTATTAATAGAATATGTGAATACTTAAATATAAAACATAATCAAGTGCTAGTAATTGGCGATAATCAAAACGATCTTTCAATGTTTAATAAGGATTTTCATAGCGCTTGTCCTTTTAATGCGACTGATGACATTAAAGAGTTGGCTGAATATGTTTCTGATAAAACTTGCGATGAAGATGGAATAGTTGATATTTTAAAATATTTTTGTGACTAAAATTTATTTTTTCTTGTCTAGATAGTTGTAAGGATACTTACAAAGGAGAAAGAAAATGAAAAATTTAAAGAAAATGTTTACTGTTCTTACAGTTGGTGCAACTGTCTTATCGCTTGTTGGCTGTTCTACAAACAAGGATATCGTTAAAAAGGATGATTCAAACGCGTTGGAAACAGCCGACACAAATCAAATTGCTAACCCATGGAGTGAAGTTAGTTCTATAACTGAAGCTAAGGCTATTACAGGATTTGATTTTATAGTTCCAGATACTATTGATGGAAAAAGTCAAAGTTTGATTCAAGTAATGAATGGTGAAATGATTGAAGTCAGATATGGTGATGACATTATCGTTCGAAAATCAAAGGGTAGTGAAGATAATTCGGGCAATTTTAATAGCTATGATGTAGTAAAAGAAGAGAACATAGAATATGTTGCGCCTGGTTCTGATTGTGGTACGCCTGATGGAATTGTATTAACTTTAAAGGGTAGTGGTGATACATTTAATTGTGTAACTTGGACAAGAACTGCTAGCCAAGCCGGTGCAGATTATAGCTATTCAATTACATGTGGTGGTGGTTTAAGTTTAGAAACTATTACTGAAGTTGTAAATTCGATAGATTAAATATGGAAGATAAGGATATTGTAGATTTATATTGGGCTAGAGATGAACTGGCTATAAAACAAACCAAGGATAAGTATGAAAACTATTGTGGTAAGATTGCCTACAATATCCTTTTTGACTTTGAAGACGCTAAGGAATGTGTGAATGATACTTATCTAAAAACTTGGGATTCCATTCCTAGTAATAGGCCTAGTAAATTAGGCTTGTATGTTGGAAAGATTTGTCGTAATTTGGCTATTAATATGTTTGAAAAATATAGTGCGCAAAAAAGAGCTGGCACCCAAACGGTATTAGCTTTAGATGAATTAAGCAATTGTTTAGGTGACAAAGATAATGTTCAGGAATATGTTGATTATAGTCTATTAAAAGATAGCATTAATGATTTCTTAAAGAAGCAAAAGAAACAAAATAGAATCATCTTTGTAAGAAGGTATTTCTATATGTCTAGTATTGAAGAGATTGCTAAAGAATACGGCATGAGCTTAAGTAATGTTAAGATGTCTTTAAAAAGAACTAGGGATAGTCTAAAAGACTATTTAATTAAACAAGGATATGATTTATGAAAAGTATTGATTTATTAAAGGCGATAAATGATATCGATGATAAATATGTTGAAGAGGCTATGCCTTTAGTGCACAAGAAAAGAAAAAGAAGACCATCTTTCTTTTTACAACTGCTTCCGACTTTCTTTATCTTATTATTAACAGTATGTTTAAGCCTTAGACTAATTAAAGATGATAAAGAATTATCTAACAATGAGACAATGGCTACTAATCCTATAGTTTCATATCAAACACTCAAACAAGCACAAAGTGCGATTGGTTTTGATTTTAAAATTGATTTAAGTAAATATAATAACTTAACCTATAGTGTTATTAATGATGAAATATTGGAAATAAGTTATAACAATAATGATGATTATTTAATATGTAGAAAGTCCAAGGGCAATGATGATAATTCTGGCGATTTTAATACTTATGATATTGTCTCTAATATGGTGGTTAATGGTGTTGATGTTTCAATGGAATCAAATAATGACAAAATACTAGTTAGATTTACCTATAAAGACTACTCTTATTCATTTAGTAGTAACTATTTAAATGAAAGTGAATTGGTAAAACTTGTTGAAGAAATAACCAAATAAAAAGGAGCTTTATAAGCTCCTTAGTTGTTTATAGCTTAACGAATTTATCTACATCTAGTACAAATATTGTGGCACCGCCAACAGTAACTTCTATTGGCATTGGAGCAAACTCACCTGACATAAATGATGCGCTAGATGGAGCAACTTCTGTTCTTCTTTTTGATTCATTACCAATGATTTCGATTGCCTTATCTACTTGATCATCTTCACAACCTACAATTAATGTTGTATTTCCAAGAGATAAGAAGCCACCTGTAGTAGCAAGCTTAGTTACTTGGAAATGATTACTATTAAGTGAGGAACTTACTGATGCACTATCATCGTTAGATACTATAGCTAAAATAAGTTTCATTTTGGGTCCTCCTATGTACTTATATTATAAAAAATTCAGTTAAAGTACACAATAAAAACATGAGGATTTGCCCATGTATTGTATAATGTAATAGTTATGATTAAATTTGATAAAGTTTCTAAAACATATAAAAATGGTACACACGCTTTAAACGACATTTCCTTAAGTATTAAAGATGGAGAATTTGTTTACGTTATTGGTGAAACCGGAAGCGGTAAGTCAACAATGATAAAAATTCTTGATGGTGAAGAAGTTCCAAGTGGTGGTTCAGTTACTGTTAGTGGTATAAAACTTGATAAAAAGAATAAGAAAAATACAGTTGATGTCGGTAAATTAAAAAAGCGTAAAGTTCCTTTATATAGAAGAAATATTGGTGTTGTATTCCAAGATTATCGTCTTTTGCCAAAGAAGACTGTTTTTGAAAATGTAGCTTATGCAATGGAAGTAGTAGATACTCCAACAGCTAAATTAAGACCTAGAGTAAGGGAAGTATTAAAGCTTGTTGGTTTATCTGATAAGTCTAATTCTTTTCCAAACGAATTAAGTGGTGGTCAACAACAACGTACCGCTATCGCTAGAGCGATCGCTAATAAGCCAAAGATTCTTATTGCGGATGAGCCTACTGGTAATCTTGATCCTAAAAAGAGTAATGAAATTATTAAGCTTTTTGAGCGTATAAATAGAGAAGAGAAGACAACAATTATCATTGTTACACATGATATTGAGACTGTAAGAAAGCATCCAAAGAGAACAATTGAAATTAATAATGGCCATATCATTAGGGATAAGGAAGATGGTATTGCTAATGTTAAGACTTCTATTGATAAAAATGATACCCAAACAATTTCTTTAAAGGATTTAAAGATTGAAGATGAGTTTGAGGATGATTTGCCAATTGAAATAGAAGAAATTAAGGAAGTTTCTTTAGATGAGAAGATTAAGGGTGATTTTTTTGATGATAAGAAAAATGCTAGTCCTTTTAGAAAAACAGAAATAAAAGAGGAAAAGAAATAATGTTCCATAGATTCTTTAGACATATAAAAGAAGGCTTTATTGGTGTAGGAAGACACTTTGGCATGGCTGTTAGTAGTGCTGCATCTGTTACGATTACCCTAATTTTAGTCGGTTTCTTTTTAATGCTTACTTATAATTTGAGTTTAATCACAAAAGATATAGAAGATTCTATTTCTTTAAGTGCTTTAGTTAGTTATGATGTAACAAATGATTCAACATTAAATACTATTAAAAGTCAAATCGAAGGTATTGACGGAGTTAAAAGTGTTGAATATCGTAGTAAGGATGAAGAATTTACTTATTATGTAAATCAATATCCTGATATTAAAGAATTCAATGAATTATATCGCGAACAAAATCCTTTCCATGACGCCTTTATGGTTAGCCTTGTGGATGGCGAAGATATGGAGAATGTAAAAACGCAAATTGAAGCGGTTAACGGCATTGATTCTGTTCATGATGGTGGAAGCAATACTTATGTATTGATTGATTTATTAAGTAAAGTACGTATTTTTGGTGGAGCACTAGTTCTTGCCTTATCTTTACTTGCGGTTTATTTAATATACAACACAATCTCAATTACAATTAGAGCTAGAGATACGGAAATTTGGATTATGAAGAATGTTGGCGCTAAAAATGGCTATATAAGAGCTCCATTTTTAGTAGAGGGCATTATCATTGGTCTTATGGGCTCTTTAATCCCAATTGGTGCAATGATTGGAAGCTATTATTATTTATATGAAAATACTAATGGCAATCTACTAGGTGTCTTTACTTTAGTAAGCCCATATCCATTCCTACTATATCTATGCTTAATATTGCTTGGAATTGGCATTGTGGTTGGTTTTATTGGATCATACCTTAGCGTTTCTAGATTGTTAAGGAGTAAACGATGATCAAAAAAATATTGTCTATTTTAATAGCTTGTTTATTTGTGATAAATTGTTTCAATGTTAAGTCAATTATTGTTTTAGCTGATGATAGTTGCTCTTACGAGGAATGCGATGACAATGATAAAACATGCAAATTGAACAACGCTAAAAAGAAACAACAATGTCTTCAACAAGAGCTTGAGAATGCAAAGAATTCACAAGAAGAATATTGGAATTTAGCTAGTCAATGGGCGCAAGAAGTTGAAACTTTAAATGCTCAAATTGCTGAATTGACTCCTCAAATTGAAGAATTGAATACTAAAATTACTGAGCTTGAAACAAGTATTGCGGAAAAAGAATCTTTAGTTGAAGAATTAAATACAAGAGTTTTATCAAGAATGGCAAGTGCTCAAGGCACAATGCATTTTTCACCTTGGTTAGATTTCTTACTTGGTTCTAATGGCTTTAGTGATATGCTTAGAAGACTATATGGCATTGAAGCTATTAACTCTAAGGAAGAAAGCGATCGTAAAGAACTTGAGGATGTAATCAATACCCTTAATACGCAAAAAGCTGAGCTTGATACTTCTAAACAAGAGCTTGATACGAAGATGACTGATTTACAAATTGCTCAAGAGGAAGCTGAATATAAGAATCAACAGGCTACTATTGCGGCTAATGAGGCGGCTGATACGATCGCGGAATACCAAAACCAATTAGATGAGCAAAGTAAGATTATCGCTAATATCAAACTTAGTTTAGATGATTTAATTGATCTTGATCCTCAAAGTGGCTTTAGCTCACCTGTTCCAGGATCTACTATTTCATCTGGTTTCCCATATTATCCAGCAAGCTTTGGCGGTGGCGTACACTTAGGAATTGACTATGCTGTATCGTTAGGTTCGGCAATATATGCTCCAGCCGATGGTGTTATTGTTATTTCAGATGATAATTGTGATACTTGGGGTTATTTAGGAAATTCATGTGGTGGCGCAGGAGGCGGCGTAAGCTATGGTGGTAACCAAATCTATTTCTTATGTAGTGTTAATGGTGTTGTTTATGCGCTAACTTTCTGTCACTTATATGCTGGTTCATTACATGGTACAGGTGTTGTAACTCAAGGAACTCAAATTGCTAGAGCTGGTAGTTCGGGCAATTCAACTGGCCCACATTGCCATATCGAAATGTTCTATTTAGGAGAAGGCGATAATGAAGATTTAGGAACTTATATCGAGTTACTAAATACGGGTGTATATTCTACTTCATTCAATTGTGGTTGGGGTAGTTATGCTTTAAGTACTATTTGTTCAGTAAAGGGTAGCGCTCCATGTAGACTTGATGGACGTGACTATTTACCAGGATAATCATGGAAGATAACAAAGTAATAATAAAGCTTAAGAAGGAGCCTCTTAAGTCGGAAAGAGAAGAAATGAAACAAGAAAAGAAAAAGAAGATATTTATTGTTTTAACTTGTGCATTGTTGTTTGTGCTTGGCTTTTTTGTAGGTGGTGGCGTTGCCTATGCTATAAAAGGTAGTAGTGATGTTTCCTCTTATAGCAAGCTAGATGAAATAAAATCTTATTTAAAGACTAAATGGTTATATAGAGAAGATTATGATGATTTAGATACTACATTATCTGATAAAGCATATTATGGTATGACAACATTTGAAGATGACCCTTATACCACTTATATGTCTAGCGAAGAAATGAGTGACTATGCCAACGATATTAACATGAATTATGTTGGTATTGGTGTTCAATATAATAGCTATAACTATACTATATTAAGAGTATTTAAAGATTCTCCAGCGGAGGCTGTTGGTTTAAAAGCTGGTGATGTTATTGAAAAAGTTGATGGTGAAGATATATCTGGTAAGACTAATGATGAGATTAAATCAATGGTTCAAGGAGTAGAGGGAACTACCGTTTCAATTACTGTTTTAAGAGATAACAAAGAAGAAACTTTTGACCTTACTAGAGGAAATGTTGATACCACAGTTTATGCATATAAATATGACAATACATTGGTTCTTGAAATAATGTCCTTTGGCAGTAATACAGGTAATGAATGTATCAAATATTTAGATGAGTATAAAGACGAAGATCGTTTAATCATTGATTTAAGAAATAATACTGGTGGTTATGAAACAGCTGTTCAAGAAGTAGCTGGAATCTTCCTTGGTAAGGATAAGATAGTAATGCATAAAGTATATAGTGATAATAATATTGATACTGATTATACGATTTCTAATGCCTATTATGATAATTTTAAAAATATTGTAATTCTTACAAACGGGTCTACAGCTAGCGCTAGTGAAGTACTTACGATGGCCTTAAAAGAAGGACATGATAATGTTACAGTAGTTGGCGAAAAGACCTATGGCAAGGGTGTTATGCAATCAAGCTATTATTTAAATGATGGTAGCGCCTTAAAGGTTACAATAGCTTATTGGACTAGTCCAGATAATAACTCTATTAATAAAATAGGAATTAGCCCTGATGTTGAAGTTAAGCTTCATGATGTCTTATATGAAACAGTTACTACTATGGAAGAAGGCACAACTATAAAGGCTGATGAAGTTTCATCTTATGTTAAGACAATGCAGTTGATGCTTGACTATCTAGACTATGATGTAGATAGAACAGATGGCTATTTCTCAGAAAAAACACTTGAGACTTTAAATGATTTTAGAAACAAAAATGGCTTAAGTGAAAGCAATGTTTTAGATGAAGAAACATATAGATCGCTTTATTCGAATGTTATTTCTTTATATAGAACTGATTCTAGTAAGGATAGTCAACTTGTTAAGGCTGTGGAGATTGTAAATGAATAAAGATAATATTTTAAGTTTGCTTACTCCAAAGGGACAAGTTATCTATATAGATCATGATGTAACCATAAGACAAGCCTTAGAAAAGATGCGTGTACACCGTTATACCGCAATACCCGTAGTAAATCATGAGACGGGAGAATATGTTGGATCAGTTGCGGAAGGCGATTTCCTATATAACTTAATAAAAGAAGAAAGTGTTTCAATAAAGGAACTAGAGAATAAACAAGTAACCGAAATTATTAGACCACGATTTATTCCGGCTATGAAAGTTGATACTTCTATGAAAGAGTTAGTGGATTTAATTATGATTCAAAACTATGTTCCAATTGTTGATGATAGGAATATTTTGATGGGAATTATCACTAGAAAGTCAGCAATTAAGTATTTGGTTAATAAATTGGACAATTATAAGCAAGATTAGGGCTATTTATTATTGAAATTAAATTGTAGTTTACATATAATAATTAGGCATAAATGCTTCCTGTCCCGGTAAGACAAGAAAGAAGGTAAAAAAGATATGCGTCAAACGACTATTCTAAAATCAGAAGAAGTCAAGAAAGATTGGTATGTAATTGATGCTGAAGGTCAAACTCTTGGTAGACTTGCAACTAAAGTTGCTAACGTATTAAGAGGAAAGAATAAGCCAACTTACACACCTAATGTTGATTGCGGCGATTACGTTATCGTATTAAATGCTGCAAAGGTTGTCTACAGCGGCGACCAAGAAGAGAAGAAAATCTACTATCACCACACAATGTATCCAGGTGGTCTTAAGAGTAGAAGTATTGGTTTAATGAAGAGGGAATATCCAGTTGAGCTTGTGGAACATGCAATTGAGGGTATGCTACCACACAACAAGTTGGGCGATCGTATGAGAACTCACTTATTTGTATATGAAGGTGCTGAGCATCCTCATACAGCACAAAAGCCAATGGAACTTAAGTAAGGAGAGATCTAATGCCTAAGAAGAAAACAAATGTTAGCTACCTTGGAACAGGTAGACGTAAATCATCAGTAGCTCGTGTTTATATGTCAGCTGGTACTGGTGTTATTACAGTAAATGATAAACCTCTAGAACAATACTTACCTCAAGAAGTCTTAAGAATGGTTGTTAAATCACCACTTGTTGTTACAAACACAGAAGGCCAATTCGACATTAACATTAATGTTTATGGCGGTGGCTTAACTGGTCAAGCTGGTGCTATGCGTCATGGTATCGCAAGAGCATTACTTGAAGCAGGTGATTACAGACCAGTATTAAAGTCTGCAGGATTCTTAACTCGTGATTCTCGTGCTAAAGAACGTAAGAAGTATGGATTAAAGGGCGCTAGACGTGCACCTCAATTCTCTAAACGTTAATTTCCCTTATTGGAAAACACAGAGAAATACAAAGGGGCTGTTACGAAATGACTAATTTCTAACAGTCCTTTTTCTTTGGCTTTAT
>CAVCDR010000008.1:0-6136 GCA_963601025.1 Agathobacter sp.
ATTTATTTCCGCCATATTTATCTATTCATCCACGACTTGCTTTATAGCTATGTAATTTTATATACATTAGACAAATGGATTTTATTAGCAGAATTATAAGCATAAGAGCTACTATAGGCAAAGCCATCATCTAGTCCACTACTAATGACTGTTGATACATTACTATAAGGGACTTTAGTTTCGTCAACAGGACTAATCCATTGCATTATTCTTCTAGCCGCATCTATAAAATCTCCACCACAATTCATGAAATTTGTACTATAACTTTTATCATATGCGGCTGTATCACCAGCTGTGCCACCAATAGGATCTTTACTTCCATCATAGTTATACACATAGTAAGCAAGTTGCAGTTCGCTAAAATCTACCGCATTATCAACTATTTCTTTATTGATTAAATCAAACTCTGCAAGTCCAAGTGAGGCAAAAGACCAACAAACCCCATAGTTTCCTTGATTTCTAGCGTTAGGATATTTGCTTAGCTCTTCACTCGTAGTTTGAAAAGAACTTGGTATTAAATCATTAGAATATAGCTCAAATTCGGGTTCATATACTGGAGTGTTATAGTCTTGCTCACTAGCAATATATCCACCAACAAATTCAAAATCTACATCATCATTATTATCGTTATCGCTATTATCTATATCTTCAATAGTTGAATTTTCATCAACATCTTGACTCTCATCTATAGATTCATCATCTAAAGTAGTATCGGAAGACTCTTCTATAGTACTATCTTGAGCCCCCCCGTTTCCTTTTCTGCCTCTAATGTAGTAGTACCAACAACTTCATCTTCAGCTAAAACGCATAACGAAGAAGATACTATCATCATTAAAGATAAAAGTACTGATAAAAGTTTTTTATACATAATAGTCCCCCTTAATCTAAACATCAACAAAAACCTGTTAACGTCCTAACAAAATCATTATAAATTAAAAGGGCTCTATTTTATCATCGAATATTAAAAAAACGCTTAAGTTTTAACCTTTAAGCGTCTTAATTAGAATAACTACAATGACAACGATTACCACAAGCAAGGCTGCCGCAACAATACTTAATACAATCTTTTCTTTCTTACCAAGATTTTCTTCATACTCATCATCAGTCGCTTCTTCTACTTCTTGTGTTTCTTCTTGTCTAATTTCAACCTCATCTTGTTTAACTGGATGAGACCTTCTTCTTTCCTTAAATACTTCAACATTATCACTAGCTATTTCCTGTTTTGCTTCTTGTTTAGGCTCTTCCTTAACAGGCTCCTTTTTAACAGCTGTCATATACTTTAGCTTATCTCTTACAATAACAAGAATCTCTTTTACTACAACACCACTCTTAGCACTATCGATGTTATTCTTTTCCGCAATAGAAGCTACTAAAGTCTTAAGATTATTGCTAGCTAATAAACCATTAAAGTTAGAAGTAATTGCTGCCAAATCCTTCTTTTCAATACTACCCGCTTCACTTCTAGTAAAATCAGTAGGAATAAGCTTACCAAAGATATCAAAACAAGCATTTTGTACTACTTCATTGCTTACATTAGCGCTCTTGGCAATCTTTTCCATTTCATCACTATTAATCAAATATTTTAGTAATTTATTTAAATTGTCCATAAAAACCTCACACAGTCATTTTAATACTTTTTCAACATTTCTAAAACCATTATAATGTAACTTGAGGTAATTAATAATGAATTGGTACGATAGCGCAGTATTTTATCACATCTATCCAATTGGGCTACTAGGTGTAAATAAAGAAAATGATTATAAAACAATAGAACATAGAATAAATGATTTATATCCTTTGATTGATCATATTAAAGAAATGGGCTTTAATGCCCTATATATAGGACCACTATTTAAATCTGGAAGCCATGGCTATGACACTACTGATTATCGTAGTGTCGACAATAGATTAGGAGACAATGAAGACTTAAGAAAACTAGTTAAATATTGTCATGATAATGATATTAAAGTAATACTAGATGCTGTATTTAATCATACTGGTAGAGACTTCTTCGCTTTTAAAGATGTATTAGAAAATAGAGAAAACTCTAAATATCGTTATTGGTACAACATTGACTTTAATGGTAACAATTCGTATAACGATGGCCTCTCTTATGAAAACTGGGGAGGCTACGACTTACTAGTTAAATTAAATGTTAAAAACCCTGAAGTCTATAACTATATCTTTGATGATGTGGTTAAGTATTGGGTAGAAGAGTTTGAAATAGATGGGCTAAGACTTGATACAGCTAATGTCTTAGACTTTGAATTTTTACATAAATTAAGAGAATACACTAATAATCTAAAAGAAGACTTCTATTTAATGGGAGAAGTAATGTTTGGCGAATATGGCGGCTATGTAAATGTTGGTATGCTTCATGCGGTAACCAACTTCAACCTAGAAAAAGCTATCTATTCAGGATTAAATGACCATAACTTTTTTGAAATTGCGCATACTGAAAATAGATTGATTAACTTACCACATCTATATAACTTTGTAGATAATCATGATATTGAAAGAATAATAACGAAACTTAAAAATAAAGCACATTTCTTACAAGCACACATTATGTTATATACAATGCCTGGTACACCAGCTATCTATTACGGCAGTGAATTTGGCATAGAAGGACATAAAGATCGATTTGGCCCTGATGATGAGATTAGACCAGCCTTAAATATTAATGATTATAAAGATTGTTTAACCAATAATCCTTATGCTCAAATAGTTGCTAAATTAAGTCATTTTAGAAAAGATAATAGCGTCTTAAGCTATGGCGAATATAAACAAATAGAACTTAAAAATGAATACTATTCTTATTCCAGAAAACTATATGATGAAGAAATATTTGTGTGCCTAATAAACAATGAAACTTATCATGAGTTCTATTTTGATACTAATGAAACATACCATGGCCTATTTAATGATAAAGAATATGTACCAGAAAATGGTCAAATCAAAGTATGTTTAGATAAGGGTGGTGAAATACTATATAAGAAAGGTGTTTCTTTAAATATTCCGGTCTTAGAAATAAAACAAGAAGTAAAAGAAGAACTTAAAAAAGATTATACTCTTGTAAATAAACAATATGATGAAATGACAAATGAAGAACTACAGGACGCTATATTAACTAAAATGGCCAATAATGGTCCTGTAGATGATCAAATGATAAGAACCGTAAGAGAAAACATTTGGCGTGATTCTTTATTAAACTGGGTGAAATCATTTAGATAATTAATATATACGGTAAATAGCACATGATATAAGCCTAAATCTTGTGCTATTTTTTATTTTTTCCGTTCCTTCAAAGTTTATTTTGCCAATTTTTTCCGTTCCTTCAAAGTTTTTTATCCTGTTTTTTACCGTTCCTTCAAAAAAGACCATCTATGTATATCATAAATGGTCCTAATTTGTAATTCTTATCTAATTATTTGCCAAGGGCAATCTTGCCTAAAGCATCAGCCTCAAGTATTGCATCATATAATTCAATAGGCTTTACATCGCCAGCTAAATTATGAATTGTCTCGCCAGGTACACAAGCATTTTCAGCTACTTGTTTAACTTGTTCTAGAGTTGTAACACCAAGTTCTTCTAAAGTAACCGGAAGACCTACTTCAAGACAGAAGTCTTGTACTTCCTTAAATTCTTCTTTACCAGCTCCCTCAAGCACTAATTGAACTAAAGTACCAAACGCTACACAACATCCATGGTCTGCATGCTTAATATTTAGTGAAGTAACACCGTTATAGAAAGAATGGGCGGCTGCACAGTTTACATTATCAGCACCTACACCAGACAAATAAACATTAGCTTCACAAATATTTTCTAGCGCAGGAGTTACCGCATGAACTTTACATGCTTCTACTGCTTCCTTACCATATTCCAATAATGTTTCATAACATAGTTTAGCTAAAGCTTGGCCAGCTCTAGTAATACCTGTTCCCTCTAGGCTTGCTGATTCAGTACGAATGCTTGCTCTACCTTCAAAATAAGTACCTAGGGCATCACCCATACCAGCAATCAAGAATTTAACTGGTGCATTGGCAATAATTGTTGTATCAACCATAACTGCATCAGGATTAGTTGGATAAAATAAGTATTTATCAAAACTATGATCATCATTATAAATTACCGATAAACCAGTACATGGTGCATCAGTAGCCGCAACAGTTGGTACAATTACAATATGCTTGCCACTATAGTAAGCTGTAGCCTTGGCTGTATCTACAGCACTACCGCCACCTACTGCTACAACAGTATCAATATTATCTTCTTCAACAATCTTTTGCATCTTGGCAATTTCGCCTTTTGAAGAAATACCACCAAACACTTCATATCTTCGATAATCTTCTAAATCACCAAAACTTTTTTCAATCTTATCATGACATGCCTTATAACCACTATTTGAACAAACAAATAGCCACCTTTTGCCCATATAGCCCATTTCCTCATGGAACTTTAATAAAGCATCTCTGCCTTGTACATACTTAAGTGGCTCTCTCATCGCTCTAAGTCTACCCATCATAACACATACCTCCATGCAGACTAATATCTACAATTTGAATTATAGTACTATTATTTTGAGATTGTTCATGATTTCACAAATATTTTACATAAAAAAAGGAAAAATGCTTATAACTCAAAATATTAAGATTATAATCGTTTTTATATTAATATTTTTTATATAGTTTTATAGATACTTAACTTCCCACTTCCCTCTTGTCTTAATTTATTATCTTGGCACAATTCTTTCAACAACCTACAAGCCTTAGTAGTGCCTGAACCAATTAGCTTTTCAACATCCTTACGACTTATTAAACCATTTTTGTTTACATAATTAAGTATTTGTTCTTTTTCTTTGGCTATACCTGAACAATCATATTTTAAAGTAGGAGAACATACATACATTGGATTAAAAGACGATTCATTGATATTTGGAAGTGTCGTCCTAAATACACCTTTAGCTGTCTCAAATTTAGGTTTTTCATTGTTGTCCATATAACAATGCATTATTTTACTAATACCTGTCCCATAGCTTTCGATTAAACCTAGTCTATAAAATATATCAGCTAATTTAGGATTTCTTGTTCTAGATGCACCCAAAAATATTGAAGCTAGTTCAATGCTAGAAATCAAACCACCAACTGAAACAAATTCAATTCTATCTTCATAGACGTTTATAATATTACTTCCCTCTATTGAATAATCTCGATGTACAATCATATTCAACAAAGCCTCTCTTAAGGCGGCCTTAGGATAATCATATATATCTATTCTATCTAACCCGTCAAAACTAGCCTTTGTCTTATTTAACAAATCTAAAGTATTATAAACTTCATCTAATTGTTTTAATAACGATCCGCTATACTCCTTTCTATCCCTAAATACTTCTTTATCTATTCCTTGAAAGATGGCCAATTTAATTGTTATGTCACATTGATCAGATAATAAGTAAGCTAGATTAGTATATAAGCCATCTTCACCAACAAGATTAAGATTATTTATCTTAAATTCAACGTCTCTTTTCTTGAATTCTTTTTCAGTATCATTAAAAGAAAGATCTTGAACAATACTGCGGCACATTTCATAAGAGCGCCCACTATTGGATATAATCATCTCTTTAATTCCATCTTCACTTAATTGTTGCATACCACTACCCTTTCTTACGTAAACACCGCTTGGCCTTAATCCCTTATTTCTTAAATAATAAGGCTTATTTGTACCGGAATTCACTAATATCTCTATAACATCTTCATCTTCAATTACTATTGTAGATATCCTAACAAAAGGCATTATATCAGGAACTATATTATCTCTTAAACAGTTAGAAATTTTAAGCATTGTATCATCAGGATCATTCACGCCTATAGCTTTGCCATTATCATCTAATCCAATTAAAATCTTTCCGCCTTCACTATTTCCAAACGCAATCACTTCTTTTTTGATAGTATCTACAAAAGTTTGTTTAAATTCAACATTATAGTTTTCGTATTGTTTCATGTTCTTTCTTTCCTTTCTTTCTTATATTATAAAAAGAAAAGAAAGAAACATCAATTATCATTTTTTCAAAAACCAAAGTAAACCCTTAACTTTTTGAAAAACGTATAACTGAATGTTGATTCAGTTAAAATTTATA
>CAVCDR010000009.1:0-36516 GCA_963601025.1 Agathobacter sp.
CTTATGATATAACTTCTTATTTCTTTGTATGTATCGTCAGTTTTATTTGTTGGCATTCGCTATTTTTCTTAATGATTCAAACATTTTTGCCTTCGCATATTCGCTTATATGAGCTCAATTATATAAACAATATAGTTAACTATAGATAATTCGCTTATATACTATCATTTTTATGTTTTGTATTTATGCTTAAGTTAAATTATGAGCGCGAATCGAGTGTTAATATTAGACGGTTAGTCACACAGCATGATGTTTTATTCCTTTTTAACGCTTAATAATTCACTAACGATTGCTGAAAAGATAACTAGTATAGCGCCAATAATAGTATAAATATCCATATTTTCATTTAAGAATAAGGCGCCAATTAGAACCGACATAACTGGTTCTACATAACCAATTATGGCAATCTTTATAGGACTTAAGGTCTTAATAGAATCAAAATATAGACTATAAGCATAACCAGTATGAATTATGCCTAACATTAATAGAATTGATACTGTTTTAAAATCATAAGAAATTAAATAGCTCTTATTAACTAGGATAAGTGGAACACAAGTTAAAGAAGAAAATAATAGTTGAACTAATGTTTTATCATAGGGGCCAATATCTTCTATCTTCTTATTCATAAAAACTAATGTAATAAAACCAATTGAACCTATTAAGCCAAATATTAAAGCTCTTATATCATTATTAGAACCATTTATTACACCTGATAGAAAAATAATACCCATAAAAGAAGCCAAGATACATAATCCTTGTTTAAAAGAGACCTTCTCTTTATATATAATTGCTGAAATCACAATAATTGAAATAGGAGCCGTATAGTTGCCTAGTGAAGCAAGTGATACCGCATACTTATAGCCAATAAACAGCATAACTTCATTAAGACCTAATGATAGTCCAGATATAATTAGATACTTAAGATTCTTTTTGATTGCCACAAAATCAATCCTTTGTCCTTTGATAGCTAATAGGCACAGTATAAATAAACAACCAAAAAAGCCTCTGCAAAAAACTACAAACTCACTATTTACATTAATAAATGATAAAAAGAACCCTAAGGTTCCATATAAAAAGACCGAAATAAAGTACTTTAAAGAATCACTCATAATAATATTTATTCATCATGAAGCTTAAAGCCTGCCACATCAGTAACGGGCATAGAGAAACAAACAATGCCAGCTTCCTTTCTAGTATCCATGATAGACTTCATAATTGTATTCTTTTCTTCGCTTCTACAAACAATTAAAATAATCTCTTTTTCCGAAACTAGAG
The DNA here is from genome assembly GCA_963601025.1 of Agathobacter sp. Taxonomy (GTDB): domain Bacteria; phylum Bacillota_I; class Bacilli_A; order Erysipelotrichales; family Erysipelotrichaceae; genus Colivicinus. The sequence goes on from CAVCDR010000009.1 coordinate 1,276, forward strand.
TTACGCCCATAAATTGTTGAGCATCTCTTTTGCCCATGCCCTTGCCATGAAGTACAGTACCACCACGAGCACCAGCCTTTTTAGCAGCCGCAACAATTTCATTATTAAAACCATAATTAGCAATTGTAACAATTAATTCATGCTTAACTTCGTTCATTTCTTTATCCTTTTCTCTTTTATATTCTTGTCCATCAATCAAAAAATTTAATACTTTTTTGCCACCCACACTATCAAGTGGAACTAGGTAACAAATGCCGCTTCCAGGACGATCAATATGTAGTTCTTTTTCTAGGCCCTTCTTTAAACTCTTCCAAGTTTTTTCAGTGATAATTGTACAATGAATTGTTTTCTCATCATCTTCAAGGCCTAAATAATCAAGCATATTGTAGGCAGCAGTACCTCTACCATAATTGATAGTTCCTGTTACAAGGTTATATTCTTTGTAGAAGTCTAAAAACATCTTTAATTTTTTTCTACTACAGATTGTAAATAATAAATACGTTTCCATATATGACTCCTATAGTTCGATAATATCATCATCATTGTAATCTTTATACATTTCAAGAATAGAGTAAGTGCTCTTAATAGAATCACCCTTCTTAAGTTTGATTTGATAGACTACACCTAAAATTTGAATCGTGATAAGTGGTGTCATAGCTACTAAAGCCACTACACCAAAACCTTCACTAGCGCTCTTCCCTAAAGCAATACAAGCTCCTTGAGCTAAAGGAAGTAAGAAGGTAGCCGTCATAGGACCAGATGCTACACCACCCGAGTCAAAGGCAATACCTGTGAAGATATTCGGCACAAAGAAGCTTAATATAATAGCTATCAAATAGCCTGGAATTAGAATATAGAATATTGGAATATTGTATAAAAGCCTAATCATTGCTAAGGCGATTGAACCGGCAACGCCTAACGATAAGCTTGTAAGCATTGCTGAACCTGTAATATTACCATTAGTAATTGATTCAACTTGGTTCATTAAAACATATACCGCAGGCTCTGCTCTAACAATCATATAGCCTAAGAAAGCACCAACAACAATAATAATCTCTTTATATTTTAAAGAAGCTAAGGCATTACCGATATAATTGCCCGTTCTTATAAAACCAACATTAGCGCCTGTCATAAAGATAACAAGGCCAACATAAGTATAAAGTAAACCAATCGCAATCTTAATATGTGATTCTTTACTTATCTTTAAGAAAATAAGTTGCGAAACTTCAAAGAAAACTAAGATAGGCAATAAAGATATAGCCATATCCTTAATATATTCAGGAAGTGAATGTAAGAATAATCTACTAAGTTCTACTGAATTAGTAACATCACTTTCAAGTACTACATCTACTGTACTACTAGTATTAAAAATCATGCCTAATATTAATACCGCAAGAATCGGTCCAATTGAACATAAGGCAATTAAACCAAAGCTATCATCATCTGCCGAAGCATCGTTTCTTATTGAAGAGATACCTACACCAAGCGCCATAATAAATGGCACCGTCATAGGACCAGTTGTAACACCACCCGAATCAAAGGCAACACCAATAAAATCACTTGGTACAAAGAAGGCTACTGCAAATAATAATACATAACATATAATTAATAATTTTCTTAAAGAAATACCGCAAATTATTCTAAGTAAGGCAATAACTAGGAAAGCACCTACACCAACACCTACCGCAATAATCAAAGTCATGCTTGGTATAGCTGATACTTGAGTTGCTAAAACTTGTAAATCAGGTTCTGATATTGTCACTAAAACGCCAAGAATAAAACCACAAATAATGATAAGCGGCATCTTTTTGGTCTGAACTAGACTAGCGCCAATCTTCTCGCCCATTTTAGACATAGACATATCAGCACCAATATTAAATAGAATCATGCCAAAGATAACGAAAATAGATCCTACTATAAATTCTAGTAAGATTCCTGAAGGAATAGGCACAATTGTAAAACCTAATAATAGTACTAATAAAACAATGGGTAATACCGCATTTAGTGATTCTTTATTCTTCTCAGCTATCTTTTCAAATAGTACTTCTTTTTGATGTGCAAATTGTCTTTTTAATTCCAAAATAAACTCCTAGTGAGATTATAACTTTTTAGCAAAATTTTTAAAAGACAATTAGCAAAGAAAAAGCAATCTATTAAGATTGCTTTTTGTCTTGCTCAATTAATATTTTTAAAGCTTCAATCGCAACTTTAATTGCCCCTTCAGTATCGTGCACCTGAACATTTTCAAGTCCTGCTAAAGCTCTTTCTTGATTAGCAACCGTTAAGAAACAGCTACCACATCTAACGTTTCTTGCGGCAGCACAAACAAATAATGCAGCCGATTCCATTTCACTAGCTAAAGTATGAAGCATCTTCCAAGCATTCCACTTATTGATTAGTTCATAGCCTACAGGCATCTTCTCTGGTTCATGTTGACCAAAGAAAGCATCCTTGCATTGTACAACACCTACATGCTTTGTAAACCCAAGATTATCAGCAGCCTTAGCCAAAGCATTTACGACATTAAAGTCAGCTACAGCAGGAAATTCAATTGGTGCATATTCTTTAGAAGTGCCTTCCATTCTTATTGCCCCACTAGCAATAACAACATCGCCACCTTTTACATCTAGTTCAATGCCACCACATGTACCCACTCTAATAAAAGTATCAGCACCACACTTTACTAATTCTTCCATCGCAATAGAAGCACTAGCGCCACCAATACCTGTTGAAGTAACTGAAACCTTTTCACCATTTAAATAGCCAGTATAAGTAACATACTCTCTTGAATCCGCAACAAGTTTCGCATCATCAAAGTGCTTTGCGATTTTAGCGCATCTTTTTGGATCACCAGGCAAAAGCACATATTTTCCTACATCACCAACACCAACATTAGTATGATATTGTTTGCCTGAACCTTCTGTATAATCAATCATTGTTTTCCTCCTTCTTTCACACTTTTTATATTGATATTCTCATTATTTTTATCTTCTTTATGTACAAATACGCGTGCTATAACAAACCAAATAGCACAAGCTACTAAAGCTAATGGCCAACCATCTGTAGCAAGCGTTATACCAAGACACGCCACCAGCCAAATACCCGCAGCTGTTGTTAAACCTTGGATTTGATAATTGTTTTTAACTAAAATTACGCCAGCTCCTAAAAAGCCAACACCGGTTACAACTTGAGAAGCAATTCTCGCTGTTGCATCACCACCAATATAATCGCCAGCTAAAACCGCTAGTGTTGAACCTAAACATACCAAACAATGCGTTTTTGGTCCAGCTTCTTTTCCTCTATGTTTTTGATCAATGCCAATGAAAACGCCTATGACGCTTGCCATCAACAATTTGAAACTTCCAATTAAAAGTGAGTCCATAATTTACCTTGTGAGAAAATTATACAATTTTATTAAGCAAATAAAAAGTCCCCAAGAGGACCAATATTTACATGGCAGGGGTGGAGAGGATCGAACTCCCATCAACGGTTTTGGAGACCGGTATGCTACCATTGTACCACACCCCTAAAGCTCAATTATTGTAGCACAAGATAAGTCTTTTACGCAACCACCATCAATAAGACTGTATACATAATAAATAGCGCTAAAGCAATTACAACCGTATAAGTTAAAAAGAAAGTTAAAGTAATTTGATTATTATATTTTGATTTCTTAACAATAATATGATGATACTTTCTAGTAATCATTAAAACTATCGCCCCAATTAACACAACACCCAAAGCAATCATAATATATAAGTTATATTTAATTGGAATTATACTCAATAACCATAATGAACAATTAAACATAATATGAATAATTAAACTAGGTCTAATTGACTTATATCTTAAAGTCAGCTTACATAAAAAGACACTCATAACAATACTAGGAATAAGCTCAATTAAAGATCCATGAGCTATACCATAAATAATCGAAGTAGCCACTAAAGCGAAGTATTTGCCATATTTGCTAAGACAAGTTAAAAGAACTCCTCTAAAGGCATATTCTTCTAATACTGGTGTGATAATCACAAACGTTGCCAAATATAAGTAATCTTTCATATATTCACTATTAAAAGAGATACCAATGCTTGATATTAATTCACCTTCAACGCTAAATAATTCACTTAACATTGTCATGCAATAGATAGCTAGCGCACATATCGCAAAAAAGACAACAAAATCAATTAATAAATCCTTAATATGAATATCGCTTTTTTCAATAAAGAAAGAAAGTTCTTTTTTCGAGTATAAGCGCAAAAACAAAAACGGCACAATCGTTCCAATAATTAAACAAATAAAAGATATAAAGAAATATGTATTTACACCCTTATAAAACAATTTATCACTTACAATAATGACCTGTTTTAAAGCTAAAGGCATATATAAAACAATTAAACAGTAGATTATTAAAACTAACCCAACTATTCTAAAGTTGTTTTTCGCATAAGCTTGAGTAACGACTTTTTTATTTGACATAAGGATATTATAGTACAAACAGTTATAATAAAAATATGTTGTTAGTATCGGAAATTAAATTAAAACCAAATGAAAATGAAAAAATATTAAGGAAATTAATTCTTAATAAATTAAAGATTAAAGAAAGAGATTTATTAAGTTATAAGATCTATAAAAAAAGTACTGATGCGCGAAAAGAAATAGTTTACAAATATCAAGTATTAGTAAATGTAAAAGATGAAAATAAGTATCTAAATATTAAAAATGTGACTTTATATAAAGAAGTAGACACTAGTGTAAAAAAGGTTAATTCAAATATTAGACCACTAGTTATAGGCTATGGACCGAGTGGTATTTTTGCCACATATCGTCTAGTAGAAGCCGGATTAAAACCAATCGTTTTTGAAAAAGGCAAAAGAATAGATGAAAGAGTAAAAGATGTTGAAAAATACTTTAAACAAGGAATATTAGATACATCAAGCAACGTTCAATTTGGTGAAGGTGGAGCAGGAACCTTTTCTGATTGTAAATTAACCACTAGAATAAAAGACCCTTATATTGAATATGTCCTAGATACTTTTATTAAGTTTGGAGCTAATAAAAACATTAAATATACACCTCACGCCCATATTGGTACAGATAAAATAAGAGAAATTGTTAAAAGAATGACTGATTATCTAATTAAAAATGGTGCTGAATATCATTTTAAGGAAGAATTTGAAGAATTAATATTAGATGATAAACATAATGCCATTGGTATAAAAACAAACAAGGATACTTACTATAGTTCTTTCATCTTGCTTGGAATAGGACACAGTGGTGCAAATACAATTAGAAATTTAGATAAACAAAAAGTAGATATCATTTCCAAAGATATGGCCATTGGCTTTAGAGTTGAGCATCCTCAAAGTCTAATTGACAAAAATCAATTTAAGGGTCATGAAAATAAAGAAGCTTGTGAATATTTTTTAAGATATAAAGATATTAAAGGCGTTTACTCTTTTTGTATGTGCCCAGGAGGCTTGGTAGTACCATCAAGTAGTGACTTAAACCGTGTCGTAACAAATGGCATGTCCTATTCTAAAAGAGACTCTAAGGTTGCCAATAGTGCCATCTTAATTCAAGTAAATAAAGAAGAATATGGACAAGGAAATTTAGCTGGCTTTGATTATATTAGACAATTTGAAGAAAAGGCCTATAATGTATCAAATTCTTATAAAGCGATTGCATGCAATATTAAAGATTATCTTAATAATGAAATAAATGATTTGATATTCCCTTCAACCTATTCTTTAGGAACAGTCTTATATAATTTCAATGACTTCTTTAAAGAAAGTGATAACGAAATATTACATCGTGCCCTAAATTATTTTGATACTAAAATAAATGGTTTTATTGAAAATGGTATTATGGTTGGGCCGGAAACTAGGAGCAGTTGTCCAATTAGAATAAGAAGAGATGAAAATTATCAATCAATTAATACTAAAAATCTATATCCAATGGGAGAGGGAGCGGGATATGGAGGAGGGATTACATCTTGTGCACTAGATGGTATTAGAATAGCTAATAAAGTTCTCGAACTCTTAACGAACAATTCACTTTAATTTCACATATATATAACTATAATGATGATGTTGGAGGTAAAAGACGATGAAATTAAACTTTAAAACGATCGTAATAATCTTTCTAGTAGCATTACTTGGTGGAGCAGGTGGAGCCTATGGTGCAATCAATATTAATAAATTAGCCGGCAATAGCCAAACAACTGAAACAAGCACTTCAAACTCTTCTGTCACTACACAAGTCTTATATAGCGATAGTCAAACAGGAACTTATCAAAACGCTATAAATAATGCGATTGATACAGTAGTACAAATTACTTCGGAAGCAACTTCTGTTCAAACTAATTTATTTGGACAAAGTGTAAGTGGAAGTTCTACTTCTCTAGGATCTGGTGTAATCATTTCTAGCGATGGTTATATTGTTACAAATAATCACGTTGTAAGTGATGCCACAAACGTTTCTGTGCAAACAAATGATGGTACAGAGTATGAGGCTACAATAATTGGCACTGATGCCAAAACCGATTTAGCATTATTAAAGATTGACGCAACTAATCTAAAATATGCTAGCTTAGTAGATTCTGATACTCTATCTCTTGGACAAGAAGTTGTCGCAATTGGTAACTCACTTGGTAAAGGCACAAGTTGTACAAATGGTATTATCTCAGCCTTAAATAGAGAAGTCACTATAAACAACTATACAATGACCTTGATTCTAACAAATGCTGAAGTAAATTCTGGTAATTCAGGTGGTGGCCTATTTGATATGAATGGTAATCTAGTTGGTATTGTAAATGCTAAGATCATGTCAAGCGCAACATCTTCTACAACTTCTACAACTGTTGAAGGTATGGGATACGCAATTCCAGCAAATACCGTTAAGACAATCGTTGATGAATTAATGAACAATGGCTATGTAAAAGATAGAGCCACTATTGGTGTAAAAGTAATTACTGATAGTTCTTACTTACAATACTACAATGTAAGTGAAGGCGCATTAGTTAGCGAAGTAGTTGAAAACAGTGCCGCAAGTAAAGCTGGCATTGAAGCTGGTGATGTCATTATCGCAATTGATGACAACAAAGTTTCTTCATTCACTGATTTATCAAAATACTTGGATAATTACAAAGTTGGTGATACCGTAACAATTACCGTTACAAGAGATAATCACTTAATGGATTTCCAAGTTACACTTGAAGAATCAACTAATAGTTAAGATTATTAAAAGAGCTGCTAAGGAATTTATTCCTGTAGCAGTTCTTTTTTTAAGATTTTCTTATGTCATATTGCCTATTTTCTATTTGTGAATTTTCAATATTTTTTCGTTCTATAATAATCATAGCAGGTGGAACCCCGACGTTAGTTCGAGGTAGCCACCGCTTTTATTTTTCTTTAATTTTGACAAATACCTTCTTGGCAAATTCATACCATTTATCTGGTTCTACTCTTACTATTTCAAGTTCACCATCATCAATCATTTTATTCGTAACGATTATTAACTGATGATAGTCCAATGGACCATTTTCACCTAGAATTTCACCTATAACTTTCATAAAATCTATTTCTTTATCCTTTGGATAATAACTTTTAATATAATCGTAATAATCCGAATATTTATGACTGACGATTTTTCCATTTTCAATTACTCTAAGTTCAGCATTTGTCTTTTTTAAAGAATTCCATTCATTTATATATCTTTCTTTATCTTCGCTAGTGATTAAAGAATAAGTTAATTCATGACTTTCATCTTCACAAAGAATATCGTAAATGTGAATATCTGGATTCTTGTCTTCTGGAAAATCAATTACGCATAGTCTTTCATTTTTTAGTAATTCGCATACATACAATAAATCACAATAATCTTCAGAACATTTCTTATCTGCATAAAGTAAAAAGGTTCTTTGCATCCATTTGTTTCTATCTACCATTTTATAGAATTTCAAAAACTGTCCATGATTAGATGGATTACTCTCTTGTTTAAAAAACATTTGCCTTTCCAACAGAAGATAGTCAGATTTTCTTGTTTTATAGCTTTCAACTTTAGATATGTCACCAAATTGTAGATATGCTGGAAAATTAAATATTTTAGCGTCTTTTTTCAGCCACCTTATCAAATCACCTCCATCACCATCATTGAAAACAATATGAATAATATCAACATCTCTTGTTTTTTCATTATCTTTAGGATTATCAGCTCTTTGTTTATAAGAAGTGTTAATGCCATCACGTTCTTTAAGTTTTACATCGATTTTATATTTTTCAATTGCCTTGTTAGCTTCTTCTTTGCTTAGCCAAGTTAGAATTGAACTAAAATCCTCATCACTATTATTCCACCAAGAACAATAATCCTCTTGTTTCTCGCTTTGGTTCATCATATTAAGTATTGTTGGGTTATAAACTTTTTGTATCCTTAAAGTATCAAAATCTATTAATCTACTTTCCATAATAATATGCTCATACCTATGGTGAGGACGTGACATACCAATTACTCTAATTTTTTCATATCCATCTCCCCAATTTGGAGGAGCCATGTAAACTTTGGCGCCAGGAGAAAAATGTTTTGTGCCATGTCTTATTTCACTTTCTTCACCATATACGTTTTCATCAACCACATTACCCACTAAAGCCCAACGCCATAATAAATTAGAATTGTTGCACTCATAATGAAAATCATCTAAATCATCTAATTTTCGCTTATATTCTTTTTCCAAATCTTTAAATAAGAGTTCGTTTTTATTAGAATCATCTGACCACGTATTGTTATTATTAGCCTCTTTATAAATAGTGTCTCTTTTAAGACTATACTCTTTCAATATTTTTAGGGACTCTCTATTTAATTGCGAATTCTTTTTTGTTTTTCCCATAACCTAATCACTCCACGTTGTCTTACATGCTATTTTTTCTTTGTCTTAATTATTCTCATCTTTGTTTACTTCTTGCAATGTAATTATATATTTAAAACAGCAATTGCTATTCAAATAATAAACGCAAGCATTTATGATATTTTACTGAAATCCTTTAAATGAAGTTATTCGTATGTGACTATTTAAATTTTTTAAGTAGTTTAAAAACCTTGCGATTTATATCAATCTAAATGAAATGCACCCTTAGAATCATAATTTGTCATTCCAACAATCTTTATTCCATAGTGGTCATAAATATTACTACTACTATCCATATCAATCCAGCGATCATCTAGTTCATCATCATCCATAAAACAATGTCCTACACAAGCTGGGTCATTAAAGAAGAATCGATATCCATCTTTTAGCTTTTTATAACCAACACAAATCACCCAATGTCCTTCTACAAGATAGGTTTCAGTATTAGAGGAATCGCTTGCGTTATAACTTCCATCATCTTGTGAAGACCACGCTTGAATGCATATCATTATTGGATGATGTAAATCAAGTGAATCAACTAAATCTAAAACAGTCATGTGTTCATTTGCCTCAATGATAACTCCATTTTCATTAAAATAATCTATGATATTTTCGGGTGATGTACCATCTTCTTCAGTTGTCCCTAACTCTTCTTCATATGTCACAAGATTAAGATCTCCATCATACGGAAAAAGCCAATTCATCAACATTTGCACACATGTTGTACCACATGTGTATCCACCATATTGTCTTAATGCTGGAATTTCAATAAACGCATCTGCATTTGCAACACTATCGTCATATGGACTTTCTACCTCTACTTTTGATGTACAACCAAATACTGTTACTACAACGACCAACATTAGAAATAGGCTCAGTGTTTTCTTCATTGTGCTTCCTCCATTTACATTTATAGAATAATTATTATTAAACGATAGTTTATACCATTATTATATGCGAATTATTTAAGATTTAGATTTCGAGCCTTTTAAAAAATGCTTAGGATTTTACCTAAGCATTTTTATCTATTCACCTTTAATTGAAACTCTTAAATGATGAGCATTTTTATCTAGCAAGAACTCCTCATGAGTTAAAGCACCCCAAGTATTATCACCACCAACACCCATTTGTTTCTCATTTATAGAAATTACTGTTTGATAACGATTAGGCAATTCATAGTGGTGTTTAGCATTCTCTAATTCATATGGTGTATAAGGAAGAACGCTAAATTCAAATAAGCCATCAATCTTTAAACTATGCTTATTATCAGTTACCTCAATACTTCTTGTATTAGTTCTATTTCCACATTCTTGTGGGAATAAGTATGGTGTTAAATTATCATCTACCTTATAACCATATTTGCCAAGTCTAGCACCCTTGTTTCGATCAATATAGTTTTCCTTTGGACCATAGCCATAATACTTAACGACATCAAGTTCACTATATGTTTGAAGTAAGATTCCAAATTCTGGCATTTCAATATGATCCTTAAAACTATCAAGTTTCATATCCACAATTATTTCTCCATCACCATAAACAATATAATCAAGCTTAAGTAGATTATCTTTTAAAGTAGGTAAAGAATATTCATAAGATACTGTACAACTATTTTCATTCTTCTTATATCCTAAATACTTTAATTTGGCATATAAGCTATTTTCTAGCCATGCACCATAACGATAACCATAGAAGTTTTCGGTATCATTATTAGTAGCCGCCCTAAAGAAATTTGGTCTAAGTGGCATTCTTATAAATTCATAAGAATTCACTTTGTATGATACTAAACCTTTAACCTTAGAGAATATCGCATTAAAGTTTTCGCCTACTACTCCAACATTTAAATAATCTTCATTAGTAGAAATAGCTTTAGAGGCATGTTTTTCTTCTTTTTTATAAGGATAAACGTATTGTTTATAACTTACTTCATTATCTTCTTCAAAACATGATACATTTACACAATATTCGCCATCATTATTTATCTTATATGGATTATCAATATCAATACTATTTCCAGCCTTACAATCTAAAGAATATTCTTTTTCTTGTAGTAAATTTCCATCTTTTAATAAAGATACAACAATATTAAATGAAGATAAATTCTTAGTGTAATAATTATTTTCAAAATGAATATTGTTTTCATCAATTGTAATATCAATCCATCTAAAACAATATTTAACTTCCTCTAGCTTTGGCGTAGGTGTTCTATCCGCAAACATAATACCATTGCCACAGAAATCATAATCACTAGGTCTATCCCTATTATCACCACCATAACATAACTTGCCATCAATTAATAAAGCTTGATCAATATAGTCCCAAATAAAGCCACCTTGATAATTTTTATACTTCTTTTCTAAATCAGTATATTTATATAAAGCACCATTACTATTGCCCATTGAATGAGCGAATTCGCATAGTAACATTGGAGTATTAGGATTTCCCTTTAATATTTCCTCAACCTTAGTAACTGGTGGATACATTCTCGAAATCATATCTGAAGTTTCAGGATATCTTGTGTCATTCGCAACACCCTCATAATGCACTAAACGACTGCTATCTTTCTTTCGAATAAAATTAGACATTTCAAGGATATCTTTGCCACCCCATGATTCATTACCACATGACCAAATGATAATACATGGATGATTCTTATCTCTTTCAATCATCGAATTAGCTCTATCAATAATATTATCTAGCCACTTTGGGTCATCACCAGGAATGACATGCTCCATATCAAAGAATTCGCTCCAAGTACCATGAGTTTCCATATTGGTTTCATCTATTACATATAAGCCAATCTCGTCACATAAATCATATAAGAAAGTATTATTAGGATAATGACAAGTTCTAACAGCGTTAATATTGTTAGCCTTCATATTTAGAAGATCTTTTCTAGTAGTTTCTTCATCCATTACTCTACCCTTATCGCAAGAGAATTCATGTCTATTTACACCATGGAATAAAATACGCTTATGATTGATATACATTATTCCATCCTTTAATTCAAAGCGTCTAATGCCAACCTTTTGTTTAACACATTCTACTAGCTTATCGCCTACAAGAACTTCTATTTCTAAGGTATATAAATAAGGATCTTCATCCCACCATAAATGCGGATTATTTACTTTAAATGATGCCTTATCTTTAGTATTAATAGTTTCTAGTAAATTGCCATCTAAATCATATAAGGACATTTTTAAGTCATAGTCACTATTACTTAAAACACTTGTTTCAACATTAATTACAGGCTTATCTAAATCTTCAGTATCTTCTGTTACTTTTAAATCATCTATATGAACTCTTGGAATAGAAATTAATTCAACATCTCTAAATAATCCAGAGAAACGGAAGAAATCTTGGTCCTCAAGCCAAGACCCACTAGTAAAACGATAGACATTTACAGCTACTTTGTTTCTTCCTTGTTTTATAAAAGAAGTTATATCAAAGGCGGATGGTGTAAAGCTATCTTCACTATAGCCTACAAATTGACCGTTAACCCATAAGGCAAGCCCGCTTTCAGCACCATTAAAGACAATTCTAGTATCAGTATCTTCTTTTAAAATTGAGCTATCAAAATAAGTTACATAACTATTAACTGGGTTATTAAATGGTATTTCGCCAGGTAAAATGCCCTCTTTACCAGCCCAAGGATATTGTTGATTTACATACATTACATTACCATAACCTTGAAGTTCAACATGCCCTGGTACTCTAATATCATCCCAAGCTCTGCAATCATAATCTTCTTCTTTAAAGTTATCAATTACTTGATTTAATGAAGTTGCATAATGAAACTTCCAAATGCCATTTAAACTATAAACAAAACTACTATTATCATCTTTCATTTCATCTTTGTTTGCATAAAACTTATGACTTGAAGTTGCAGGCAAACGATTCACCTTAAATATTTCTGGATTAGCTAACCAATCTGTATTAAATTCCATATCTAAATCTCCTTATCTTTAATATAATGATTTCTAATTTAATTTTATACGCTATAAAATATAAGTAACTGGAAAAAAGTACAAAAATTGTATAATAACACTATGCAAGAATTAGAAACATTACTAAAAAGTTTTTATCTAGTCTCTCTTATGAGTATGACTATATATGATAATAATGGCCAAGTTATCGCTTCATATCCCAAAAATAAATCGCCTTTTTGTAGTATGTTGGAAAAAAATAAAGACGCCTCTAATAAATGTAGAAAATGCGATATAGAAGGTATGGAAAGATGTCGTAAGACTGGAAAAATGTACATCTATAAATGTTGGTGTGGGCTATATGAAGCAGTAGTTCCACTGTATACATACGGCCAATTAAGTGGTTATTTTATGATGGGACAAATACTAGATGTTGATTCTAATATTAATGTGATATTAAAGGAAAGTGGACTCAAAAGCGAAAATGCTAGACAAGCTTTGAATTCTGCTTCTAGACAAACTTATAAACAGATCGAAGCCTTTGGTGAGATTGTTGATATATGCGCTAAGTATTTAACTATTACTGGTGGAGTAACATCTAAATCAGAAAACATCGCCTTAAGTATTCAACAATATCTTTTAAATCACTATAAAGAAGATATTAATATCGATGATTTAGTTAATACCTTTAATATGTCAAAAGGAAGTCTACATAATCACTTTAAACAAGAATTTAATACAACTATCCATCAAAGACTTTTATCAATACGCTTAAATGAAGCATTAAATTTGCTTAGAGGATCATCTTGTTCAATAAAGGAAATAGCCCTAAATTGTGGCTTTAAAGATTCTGATTATTTCTCTAAAGCCTTTAAAAAGATGTATGGCATAAGTCCTAGTGAAACTAGAGGACAAGTTAGTTAATATTGATAATCCGGGTAGAAATTAGTAAAATTATCTTGCTCAATTGAAGGATATATGCATCCTTTAAAAAAGACATTGATGTTGGTAGCATTCAATGTCTTTTATTTTACTTAAAACTATTTTTCCATTTATAATTTGGATTTTTCTTGATTTTCTCTTGATATTCTTTGCGATATTCGTTTAGACATAAGGGATTAGCGCACCCAGCCCAATTATTCGGTTCTAATTCCATTACTTCATCATCTTCCCAACCACAATATGGACAAATATCAAATGAAGAAACATCTTTAAATTCATATTTTCCACATACCGGGCACATGTGTGAAGTAGGAACATAAGTTGCATCTGTATAGTCATAGTTTGGATCTTCGGCCAATTTATCCTTAAACCATTTTTTATAATCATTTAGAGATAATTTGTTAGTTAAATCGCCGACTTTGGGATGTTCAAATTGAAATAAATCATATTTCCAACCACAATGCGCACAATAATCATCATGCTTCCCTTTATAATTTGGCATTTCTTTTTCATCCTCTGTATCATCGGCAAAATAATATTCATGACATATTGGACATTCCATTGGTTTAAATTCTTTGACTACCATCTTATTTCCCTTCTCCTTTATTCAATTTTTTATTAATTTGATCTAAATAATAACTATATCCTCTATCGGTTTTATAGTAGGTTACAACAATTCCCTTTTTTGTTATTATCGCAAATTCGTCTGTTCTTTTATTAAATTTGTATGTTGTGCCTCTTTTGTCAACAAAGCTAACACAATTTTTTCTATCTATCGTATTTGCAAATCTAACAGAATGGGCAATATAAGACTCTTTTGAATCGGATTTAACTTGAGAACCATGCCTTTGATAATGATCATCCAAGGTGGTTTTATTAAATCCCTTTGCCCACGCAAATCCAGTATGTTTTGTTGCATGCCCTAATGAACTGCCTCTAGAATTGCCGTAGCGGTTACTAGCCCCTTTAGTTGCCATAGCTACTAACCTCTTTTACACGCTTCGCAATCCAAGAATCATAGAAAACAAATTTTTGTTTGTTTTTCATATTATCAAAAATTTTGCCCGGTAACGTGCCATAAACAATGATTACTTTTGGTTCTATTTCCTTAATTAGCTTTTCTAAAAAACAATACCATTCACATCTTTCTTGACTAGTTTTTATAAAACCATGCGTGCCAACTGCAATCATTGAATATTTAGGAATAGTTTCTAAATATTCCGGTATTAATTCATCAATACCACATCTAATGTTCGGTATTAATTTTACACCTTGTTTGCCATAAAAGTAATTAAGCGATAAATTATCGTTCATTTGTGACTTTTGTTTAATTACTTGCATATCTGAATGAACACTAAAGTCAAAGCCAATGATGCCTGCTGTTCTTTTAAAAAATTTCAAATATCTTCGAGGATTTCTTCTAACCCTTTCAAAAGTTTCATCCGATTCAAAGAAACAAATAAATGTTTTGGATAAATCTCCTTGATATGTAATCGCCTTATTAAATGGCATTATATCAACTGGGATACTCTTTGAAATCATGTAATCTTCAAGAATAGGATACTCTTCTTGTTTTGTAAAATGAGCATCTTCTACTAAATATGCTTGAAAAGAGTCGGGTACTTTTTTGTTATCAATTGTCATATGTTATATATGTATTCCTCCTTACTTACTAATTGATAATTTGGATAACATATGAAATTCATGCTCAACTGAAGGACATATGTATCCCTTAAAAATAATTCTTCTTTGCATAAATAATTATTGGTAGTAATTATTTTTGCTTTTAAATACATTCATAGTTCATCACCACCTCCCTAATCGGCTTCAATTTCTAATGGCGCTTATATATGCCACGTTTTTAATAATTTAGCTGTTATAAAACTATTTTTACCGACTATTCAAGCCCACCACTGCCAGCAAAAAATTCACAAAACCGAATATAAGTTTTTCTAAAAGCTAAGCTTACTATAAATAAATTATATCTAAATATGAGAATAAAATCAGAACGCTAAAATAATTTGCTTATTGACTATTTTAGTGTTATAAATATATTAGCACTCCGAGATAATGAGTGCTAAAGGAGTGAAAAATATGGCAATGAAACAATTTAAAACTGAGTCAAAAAGACTATTAGATTTGATGGCAAATTCCATCTATACAAACACTGATATTTTCTTAAGAGAATTAATTTCTAACGCTTCTGATGCGATTGATAAAAGATACTTCTTATCTTTAACCGATACTTCTATTAAAGCTGATGATTTAAAGATTAAAGTTGATTGCGATAAGAAAAATAGAACTATTACTATAACTGATAATGGTATTGGTATGTCTAAGGAAGACTTAGAGAATAATTTGGGTACTATCGCAAAATCTGGTTCATTAGAATTTAAAGAAAATCTTGATGAAAAAGAAAAAGTAGATATTATTGGTCAATTTGGTGTTGGTTTCTATAGCGCCTTCATGGTAGCTGATAAGATTGAAGTTCTATCAAAGAAAGTTAATGAAGAGAAAGCTTATTTATGGACTGGCACAATGGATGGCTATGAAGTAAAACAAGCAAGTAAAGATGACTATGGTAGTGTTATAACTTTGCACATTAAAGAAAACACCAAGGAAAAGAAATATGATGAATATCTTTCAGTTGATACTTTACAATCTCTAATTAAGAAATATTCAGACTTTATTAGATATCCAATTGTTATGAATGTTGAAGTAACAAAAGATGACAAAAAAGAAATCGAAGAGAAGACTATTAATTCCATGGTTCCTCTTTGGAAGAAAGCTAAAAAGGATATTAAACAAGAAGACTATGATGAATTCTATTCAATGTCTTACTTTGATTTTGAAAAGCCATTAAAGACTATTCATTATAAAGTTGAAGGCAATACATCATATAGTGCACTATTATTTATTCCAAGTGTGCGTCCATTTAATTATTTCTCAGCTGATTATAAATTAGGCTTAAAGTTATATTCTAAGGGTGTATTTATTAAGGATGAGGCCAAAGAATTAGTGAGTGATCATTTTAGATTTATTAGAGGAATTATTGATAGTGATGATTTATCATTAAATATCTCAAGAGAAATTCTTCAAGAAGATCACCAAATGGCTGCCTTAAAGAAGTCTATTGATAAGAAAATTAAGAGTACTCTTACTAAGATGTTAGAAGACGAAAGAGAAACTTATGAAAAGTTCTTTGATCAATTTGGCGTTCAATTAAAGTTTGGTACATATGATAACTATGGTATGAACAAGAATGAATTAATTGATTTATTGTTGTTCAAATCAAGTAAAGACGGTAAATACACAACACTTAAAGAATATGTTTCAAGAATGAAGGAAGATCAAAAAGACATCTATTATGCAAGTGGCGAATCAATTGAAAGTATCAAGGAACTTCCTCAACTAGAAAAGGTATTTGATAAGGGTTATGAAGTACTATACTTTACTGATAATGTAGACGAATTCTTAGCTAGCATTGTGAATGACTATGATGGTAAACCATTTAAATCTTTACAAAAAGGTGATTTAGATTTAGATACTAAAGAAGAAAAAGAAGAAATCGAAAAGAAGGCTAGTGATAATAAAGACTTACTAGAAGCTATCAAAGAAAACTTAAAAGATAAAGTAAGTGAAGTTAAATTATCTTCTAGATTAAAGACTTCTCCAGTATGTCTAGTTTCAGATAATGGCATTTCAATAGATATGGAAAAGACTTTAAACGCCATGAATCAAGGTAGCGCTAAAGCTAATAAGATATTAGAAATCAACCCTGAACATGAACTATTTAAAGCCTTAGTAAAAGTATATGGTGATAAGAAAGATATCGGTGAATATGCAACCTTATTGTATGATCAAGCTTTACTTATTGCTGGTCTTCCAATTGAAGATACGCTAGCTTATACTAAACGTATTTCCGATTTAATGCTTAAGGCAATGAATTAAAGCGAATATAAATAATCTTTAATTAATTTTGCCAATTTAAAGCTAGCCTTATTGGCTACTTCAAGCACTTCCTTATGGGAGTGCTTTTCTTTTGCGATACCTGTTGCCATATTGGTGATACAAGCTATGCCCAAGACTTTAATACCCATATAATTAGCTACAATTGTTTCAGGAACTGTGCTCATGCCAACAATATCAGCACCCATTACTTCAAAAGCTCTAATTTCCGCTTTTGTTTCATAAGTTGGGCCGTTAAAGTAAGCATATACACCCTCTTTTAGCTCTTCATCACTTAACTTTTTAATATCTTCAATCATTCCTCTATCATATGGTTCACTCATATCGGGAAAACGTGGTCCAAAGTCTTCATTATTATCGCCAATTAAAGGATTAATGCCCAAGATATTTAAAAAGTCATTTATAAGCATTAAATCGCCTGGCTTTAAATTTCGATTAATAGCTCCACAAGCATTTGTAATAATTAATTTTTCAATGCCCAATAATTTTAAAACATAAATAGGATAGACAACTGGGTCAAAGCCTTTACCTTCATAATAATGAAAACGTCCTTGCATAAGCACAACATTGACATTATTTACTTTGCCAAAGACTAGATTTCCTTCATGTCCTGCTACACTAATAGTTGGAAAATGTGGAATATCCTTATAAGGTATAACAATAGGATTTTCAACCGCCTTAACCACATCACCTAATCCAGATCCCAAAATGACGCCAACTTCTGGCTTAAAAGCTACTTTTTCTTTTAAAAAATCAGCTGACTTATAGATATAATCAAAATTCATTTTTCAAAATCTCCTTTAGATAATTATATTCGATACTATGTTATCCTAGAGATAGGAGATATATAAAATGGGTTTAGTTTTTAGAAAAAGTATAAAAATAGCCAATGGGCTAAAATTAAATGTTTCAAAAAGCGGTGTTTCTTTAACCGCAGGTAAAAAAGGAATGCACTATACCATCAACTCAAAAGGAAAATCAACCGCATCTGTAGGACTTCCTGGAACTGGTTTATCTTATCGTAAGAGTTTTGATACCTTTGGTGGCTTAAGTAAATTATTTGGTGGTTCTGATTCTAAAGAAGAAAAAAAGACTACCACCAAAACAAAGAAAGAAACACTTACTAAAAATGGTGATTCTTTAACTAAGAATAATGTTACCGAAACTGTTAATGAAGTTAGTGATAATAGTGAAGATGTAAGTAAATACAATGACTATCTAGAATATATTGATAAGATAAAATCTTTCCATAAAGATTGCCCAAAACAAATTGATTGGGATAGTTTAGCTAACGCAAGTGTTCCAAGCAATGTTAGTCAAGCTGATGCCCTAGTATGGCAAGAAAACATCACCTTAGCTAAAGAAGTATTAAATAAAGATGTTGATGCTTACTTAAAAGTAATTAATGAATATTCTTCAATGCATGATATTGCGGCATTTGGAAGTGAATTTGAATTTGGTAGTGATGATGGTAATACTTTAACCGCTAACTTTTTGGTAAATATTAAAGATGTTGTACCTACCGTTGGCTTTAAACAAAGTGAATCTGGCAAAGTAAGCGACTTCGAACTAAAAGGTAGCGCCTATAATGATTTAGCACAAGATTATGTATGTAGTTGCGCAATTAGAATTGCTAGAGAAGTATTCGCCTTGCTTCCAATAGACTTCCTTATTGTTAATGCAGAAGATAAAATATTTGATTCTTCTACCGGTAATCAAAGAGATGCTACCATCATGTCTACGCTATTTATAAGAGATGGCTTCTCTAATATCAACTTTGATATGATTGATCCAAGTGACTTTGTAGCTCGCTTTAAATCCAATTTAAGTTTCACTAAAACAAACGGATTTAAAGAGGTGCAAGAACTAACAATGCCAAAGATAAGTAATTAAAAAGCTTCAAATGAAGCTTTTTAATTATCTAACACTATTTTCAGTATCCTTTATCTTTTTAGCTAAACCTTTCACTTTATTTAAAGGAGTTGCACAAATACCAACTCTAATGCCCTTATTAAGTTTTACACAATAAATATGATTTTTAATTAAGGCCTCATGAACTTTATCTCTAAAATCATTATCTTCATACTTAACCGTAATAAAGAATCCTTCGTTATATGGATAAATATTTAGTCCACATTCTTTAGCTTCGCTTACAAATAAATCTGATCTTTCTTTTAATAAATCACGATACTTATTCTTTTCCTCTAAAAAAGTTTCATAATTGTTGTTTAATAGATTAGTTAAGGCAATCATAGCACCATTATTGACGCTACTATAGCTAGTTCTAATATGCTTCTCACATTGATTTACAAATAAATCTTTAAACTCTTCATTAGAATTTATCACCAGTAAGCAACCAAGTCTTTGGCCATAATATGAGAAAGCTTTTGAACATGATGAAGCCACCAATACTAGAACATTCTCCTTTAAATCATTGAATAATTCCATATATTTTTTAGCATCTTCATCATAAGCGTAATCAATATAGGCAATATCGTTTAAGACGATAGTTTCCTTAAATGATGAACAATAATCTAAAATCTCTTTCCATTGTTCATAAGTATAAGATAAACCACAAGGATTTTCACAAGGTGAATTAATTACCACAAAAGGCTTACTTTCTTTAGACATCTTATCCTTTAAGTCGTTTAAATCATATGGATCATAAAGTGAAACCTTTAAGTTTCTTTCTTCAACCATTAATTTATAGTTTCCCCAGGCAACAGAAGGAAGAAGAACGGTATCACCTTCTTTTCTGCACATATCAAGAGCTAGTGCAATGGCCGCAGTACCACCATTTGTCGCAATAGCGTTTCCTTTAACTTTATCCTCAAGAACAAATTTTTCCATCGCCCTTAAGAAGTCGGGATTACCAAGCGCGCCCTTAGCGTAAGCGGCTTTTTGTCTATTAGTTACTTTATCGTATTCAGCAAACACACTATCAAGTGCTACAAGTTGGCCATCTTCACCACACAATGAGCCAACAGTCGCATTGATTGTATTTGGGTCACTATCAGCCTTTGCCATATTACTTAGGGCAAATACACCATCTTTAAAGCGTGTTAAATTTTTTCCTTCTTTAATAAACATATAAATACCTCACTTTTCTATAATACAACTTTGTCTTTTATTAAGATATAATTAAAATCAAGGAGATAAATAAGAATGTTAATTATTGAAATGAATGACGGTGGGGTCATGAAATTTGAACTTGATGAAAAAAATGCCCCTATTACTTGTAAAAATATGGAAAAGCTTGCAAATGAAGGCTTCTATGATGGACTAATTTTTCATCGTATTATTAAGGACTTTATGATTCAAGGTGGTGATCCAAACGGTACTGGTATGGGTGGATCTGATGAAAATATCAAAGGCGAATTTATCGCTAATGGCGTGGCTAATTCACATCCACATAAAAGAGGTACTATCTCAATGGCTCGTGCCAATCATCCAGATAGTGCATCATCGCAGTTCTTTATTTGCCATGTTGATACACCATTTTTAGATGGTCAATATGCAGCCTTTGGTGATATGGTAGAAGGCTTTGAAGAATTAGATAAATTAGCTAATCTAAAAACCGATTATAACGATAGACCAAATAATCCACCTGTAATTAAAAAGATGTATATTGAAAAATAGGACAGACGTCCTATTTTTTAACATCCAACTGGTTTTTTAAATGGCACAACTTCCGCAAGGCCGCCCAAAGAAGTTTCCTTAAGTTCCATGGCGATTTTAGCGCCTGTATATTTCATTGCCTTAACAATCATGTCAAAGCTAACTTTACTTTCTTTAATATTGCCTAAATATTTGGCATAAAGCATACAATCAATGCTTCTTAAAGCACCAATGCCATTTCTTTCAATACAAGGCACTTGCACATATCCACCAACCGGATCACATGTTAAACCTAAGTTATGTTCCATTGCAATTTCGGCCGCACATTCAATACCTTTTTTAGACAAGCCTTCTAAGTATGCTGCAAAAGCACTAGCCATTGAAGTAGCTGTACCAATCTCGGCTTGACATCCCCCAACAGCTCCCGATATAGAAGAATTAGTCTTAACGATATTGCCAAATATACCCGCTACGGCAAGCCCATCTGCTAGCTTTGATGCATCAAAGCCTAAATCATAATATTTTCTTACAACTGAACTAAGTACACCACAACTGCCAAGTGTAGGCGCAGTAACTACAATCTTGCCGCAAGCATTTTCTTCAATTGCCGCATAGGCATAAGAACTAAGTAATAATTTTTCTTTAATCGCTTGATCTGAACAATTTTTAGCTTCCTCATATAAAGAGAAAGCTACTCTTTTTAAATTTAATGGTCCAGGTAAATCACCTTTTGTGTTTAAACCATTATCAATTTCCTCAAGCATTTGTTTAACCACAATAATCAAGTATTCTTTAATATCTACTTCGCATTTATAAACATAGGCTGCATAATCTAAATCATACTTATCACAATATTCATTTATTTCACTTAATGAGTTATGGGGGTAAACATTTTTATCAGCTACACCGCCAATACCCTTTACACTAATGGCTCCTCCACCAGTAGAATAAATAACCATTTCCTTATCACTATCTTCATTAAAGACTAATGTATTAGGATTTTCATCATAGGCTTCATTCTTAAAAAGCACATCTACTTTTTTATCATTAAACGTGTCAACAATTATCTTATCAGACATATGTCCTTTACCCGTTAAAGCTAAAGAACCATATAGAGTAACTTTATATGCATCTAAATTTGGATACTTATTTAAATAATATAGGCAAGCATTCATTACCCCTAAAGTATGTGAACTAGATGGACCAGGCCCAATACGATACAACTCTTTTAAAGATTCCATGCCTTTATTATACACGCTTTATTTCTTCTACTTTTATAGAACAAACAAGTTGATAAATTTATGAAAGGGAAAGAAAACATCATTGTAATATTTCCATATAGATTAGTTTTATAGTTAGGTAGTAAGGAACTATATGGAATAAATAAAGCGACGATAATAAAGCATAGGCCAGTAATGATTATCATATGATTTATCTTTTTGATAAAAGAACATTTTGTAAGGTAGCATATCTCGTTGATATAAGCATTATTTGCACCTATCAATAATAGGAAAGGCAAACTTGATAAGCTATATGGCAACTTAAATAGATATAAACAAGCTATACATAAGATAGAGATTAGAGTAAAGATAAAGGTAAAACGCCAGTAATTAACTTTATTAAATAAGTATAGATTGCATCCTATTAATAATGCCAATAAAATAATTGCCATTATCGTTAAATTAGAGAAGTATAAACACCATCCCATCATTAATGCCCATAAGTTTAAGATCATCATTCTTTTCATTTTCTTTCCCTCCATGACTATAATATAGTTCATATATAATAATTGCTTGTCCAAATATTTGGACAATACTATAATTTATTTATGGAAAAGAATAATAAGAAAAGAATATTAGCTCTAATAGATATTTTAAGAAAAGAAAGTAATGAAAATAGACATTTAAAACTATCGCAAATCATTGATTTACTATATGCATATGGAATAACCGTTGATAATCGAAAGACTTTATATGATGATTTTAAAACACTAAATGAATGTAATATAAACGTTGAATATGATGATGGTTACTATCTATTAGAAGCTCCCTTTAATCTATCGGAAATAAAAATTATTCAAGATTCTATTTATTCTTTAAAAAGCTTGGATAATGATTTTCTAGAAGCCTTAAATAAAAAACTATATTCTTTTATATCTAGTGATGAAGAAAAATTGTTAGAAGAACTAAAGTATTCTAATAAACATAAAAATAAGAAACTATTATTTAAGATGGAAGAAATACTTTTGACCATTAAAAATAGAAAAGCTATCAATGTTAAACGAAAAAATAATAAACAAGAAATAGTATTCCCTATCTTCCTACATCGTGATAATGACTATTATTATCTTTATTATCATTATGAAAATAAAGATAAGCTTTATCACTTTAGATTAGATAATATATCAGAAGTAAGAGTTGTTGATATAGTTGATGATATCAATATTAATAAGAAAAAAATAATTGAAAAGATTCAAGCTAGTAGTAATTCTTTTTCAACCGGCAATAGCGAAACTATTGAATTAAAAATTATTAATAATGGCGAAAATATTAAAGAAAGAATGGAAAATGATTTTCCTAACTGCATCTTTACTAAAGATGGTTGCAGTATAAAAGCTAATATAAATAATAATTTCTATGCCAAGATACTAGCTTATGGTAAAGATATTCAAATCCAAGATAAAAAAATAGCTCAAGATTACTTGAACTATTTAAATAGTATTATTAAAAGTTACTTGCCTGAAAAATAAGAAGCACCAGTTACGCCTAAGGCGTCCATCATTTCACTTACCGTAACAAGTTGATAGCCTTCTTCAATATAGTGAGTAATTAGTCTACAAGCTGCATCAGCACTTGTTTGATAGATATCATGGAATAAAACTACATCATTTTCATCTGTCTCATCTAATACTTTTTGACATATTACATTAACAGCCTCACTAGCCTCATATTTAGTACGATAAGACCAATCTAGAGAGTCAACATTCCAAAGCACAGCAGTAAGATTAAGTTCAGAAGCAACCCCCTTATTAGTAGCACCATATGGTGGTCTATATGTCTTCATTTGATAACCAAAGCCATATTCATTATCGCACAAGTCATGATAAGGAACCATGATTTGATTGATTGCCTCGGAAGTGCTTAAATTTTGCAAGTTCGCATGACTTTGTGTATGCGAACCATATTCCATACCTTTCTCAACCGAACTCTTGCAGAAGTTAATTTGTTCTTCACCTAAATTTTGGCCAACAATAAAGAAAGTACTAGCACTATCATATTTGTATAATGTATCAACAACCTGACTACTTGTATTAAGTTGCCACTGTGGCCCATCATCAAAGGTAAAACATAACATCTTACGATTTTTAGAAACATAACGTGGTTTAACATACATTTCATTAGTATAACCAAGATTAATGCCACAAGGCTCTTGCATATACTTTAGAGGAATCTTTACATCGTAGTTATATTTTGGAAAATGACATACTAGATTTACATCCTCAACACTATATGCAACATCACTTAAATCTAAATTTTCATAATATGTATCATTTAAAAAATCTAATGTATAAGCTTCATCAAGCTCATCTTTTTTCATCTCATAACGTAAATAATCAGAAATAATCTTCTTACCATCATCATTCACGCTATCAATCTTAAGCTCTTTATAATTTCGATCAACATAATATTTAGTACCATCAAAATAAGATACAAGATAATAATCACCATAAGGAATTAAAGCATAATCATATATAGTGTTCTTTTCAGCTGTCTTACACATTGAAACAACTTTTTCTCTAGCGTTTTCACTATCGGGATAAAAAGCTAAACAAGATTTTGTCTTATACGTTTTCGCATCACTGTGTTCTGATTTCACTCCTAGAAAATGAATATTTACAGTTAACAAAAAAATACCAGTTACGATAATCAACACTGCAACCAGTAAGTAAACAAGATGTTTAATATTTAACTTTCTTCTTTTCTTTGCCATTACCATTATTCTACATCAAAAAATAGCTTTAGACATGTGATATCATTTAATAGTTAGAAAGAAGGTAACTTATGTACAATTTTCAAAGTGATTATTTAGAGGGTTGCACTCCGGAAATATTAGAAGAATTAATTAAAACAAACAATAAACAACAATCTGGTTATGGTAATGATGACTATGCTTATCAAGCCAAAAAGTTAATTAAAAATAGTTTAAGAAGAGAAGATGTTGATATTCATTTTGTGCCTGGTGGTACACCATGTAATATCTTGGCTACAAGCATTTGCTTAAAGCCATATGAAGCCGTTATTTGCCCTACTACTGGTCATATCAACGTTCATGAAACAGGTGCTATTGAAGCTAGAGGACATAAGATAATCGAAGTAGAAAGCTTAAATGGCAAATTAAGTCCCATTGATATTGTAAAGACATGTCAAACGCATGTTGATGAACATATGGTAAAACCTAAAATGGTCTTTATCACTAACCCTACCGAACTAGGTACTGTATATAGTCTTGATGAAATAAAAGTATTAAGACAAACATGTGATGAATATGGCCTATATTTATATATTGATGGTGCTAGACTTGCAAGTGCACTAGTAAGTGAAGGAAATGATCTAACACTTCCTGATATCGCCAATTTAGCTGATGTATTCTATATTGGCGGAACTAAAAATGGTGCCTTACTTGGTGAAGCGTTTGTAATTGTAAATGAAGAACTTAAAAAAGATTTTCGCTACTATCTAAAACAAAGTGGTCAAATGCTTGCGAAAGGTAGAACAATCAGCATATCATTTAAAACATTGTTTACTGATGATTTATACTTAAAGCTTGCAAAACACGCTAATAAGACCGCTAATGCCCTAAAATATGCCTTCCAAGCCTTTGGTGTAAAACCTTATGTAGAATCTTATACAAATCAACAATTCTTTATTTTAGATAATGATGTAATAGATACACTACATGAAAAATATGGCTTTGAAGTATGGAAAAAGTATGATGAAAAATCTTCAGTATGTCGCTTTGTTACATCATGGGCTACTAAAGAAGAGGCTACACTAGAGTTTGCTGGCGACCTAAAAGAAGCTTTAAAGAAATAGTTTAAAAGGTTACATAAGTAACCTTTTAATTTAGTCAATATTTTTGGTTGCGATAATATCCACTCCAGTATCACAAATATTTTTAATTAAGACATCACCAATCTTAATTGGTGCCTTAACTTTTACCTTCCTTATTTCCTTCATACAATCAAATATCTTACCCTTTGGAATAGCGTTAGCCGTCTTACAAGAAACTCTTTTACCATTTAAGACATCGATTGTCGAAGTAACAATACGCAATGGATTAGTTATTTCATTCTTAGCGTATCTTTCACCATTTGGGCAATTATTACCACTTACACTTATATTATCACTATCAATAGTAACAGTAAGGTTACATCCAAGTGGACAACCAATACAAATCATCTCTTTAGTTTCCATGCTAGTCCTCCAAAGAAATCTTAAGGCTTGTTGCATCCTTAATTTCATCTTTTAATAAAATAACTTGCTCCATTTCACCAGGCGCCATAACTTTCTTCTTAGTTTTCTTAATAACTTCACCATTTTTAGTAACTGTTAGATATTTATTCTTATATACATTACCAACTCTAAATCTAATCAAAACTGATTTATCCATATTATCTAAATCAATATAAGAAGGAACAGTATAGCGAACACCATTTTCATTATCAATCTTTAATAGACTGTCGCGTTTAGTATTTTCCTTTAAGTACTTACATACTCCCTTGCCAGCTAAATCAGCTTCACTACTTACATAATCTACTAAATCATGAACATGTAAAACATTGCCACATGCAAAGATACCATCAACATTAGTTTCTAGATTATCCGAAACAACCGGTCCACCAGTAATTCTTGAAAGCTCTACATCAGCTAATTTACTTAATTCATTTTCTGGAAGTAAGCCTACTGAAAGAAGTAATGTATCACACTTATATTCTTTTTCAGTACCCTTGATGACGTTTCTATTTTCATCAACTTGTGCAATCACAATGCCTTCTACTCTTTCTTTGCCTTTTACTTCTACTACCGTATGACTTAATAAAAGTGGAATATCAAAGTCATTTAGACATTGCACAATATTTCTTTTAAGACCTCCAGAATAAGGCATTAGTTCGGCAACACATTTTACTTTAGCACCTTCTAGACTCATTCTTCTAGCCATGATAAGACCAATATCGCCAGATCCTAGAATTACTACTTCTTTGCCTACCATAAAGCCATCAATATTCATTAGCTTTTGAGCAGTACCAGCACTATATACACCAGCTGGTCTATAGCCTGGAATATTTAAAGCACCTCTGCTTCTTTCTCTACAGCCCATCGCCAAAACAATAGCCTTAGCTTCAACTACACATAAGCCTTCATCCTTTGATACATAAGTAATTTTCTTATCTTTACTTATATCAATGACCATTGAATTTAATTTATATTCAATCTTTTCTTCATTAATCTTATCAATATAACGGCTTGCGTATTCTGGACCTGTTAACTCTTCCTTAAAAGTATGAAGACCAAAGCCATTATGAATGCATTGATTTAAGATACCGCCTAACTTGTCATCTCTTTCCAAGATTAAGATTGAATCAATTCCATTTTTCTTAATAGAATAGGCAGCGCTAAGTCCAGCTGGACCACCACCAATAATAACTACATCATATTTCATTATTACTCACCAATCTTTCCAATAAGCATCTTTGACTTAGAATTGTTCTTACAAACATCTTCTTCTTTTATGCCAAGTTCTCTCGCTAATATTTCAATTATCTTAGGATTACAGAAGCCAGCTTGACATCTTCCCATACAAGCACCACTTCTTCTTTTAATACCATCTAAACTAGTAGCACCCATTGGTCTATTTATCGAATCAACAATTTCGCCTTCCGAAACATCACAACATCTACAAATTATATTTCCATAAAGTGGATTCTCTTTAATTAATCCAGCTCTTTCTTTAACATTTAAATTAGCTAAATGTGGAATACCCTTTCTTATAGAAATAAAATTGTCTTTCTTACTTGCGCTAAGTTTACTAGTAACCATTTCACAAAGCATTTCGCCAATTGCTGGAGCACTAGTTAAGCCTGGTGATTCAATGCCTATCGCATCAAAGAAATTATCGGCACTCTCTTTAATTATAAAATCGCCCGTATTTCCTCTAGCACGTAAGCCAGAAAAAGAAGTTATCGTCTTATTAAAAGGAATATTCTTTAAAGATCTCTTACTAGCTGAAATAATATAATCTAAATCATCTCTAGTAGTGGCCGTAGCCTCTTTATCATCTATATCAGTAGCACTAGGCCCAATTAGCAAATTACCATGAACAGTAGGTGTAACAAGTACACCCTTTCCTAACGCACTAGGAAGTTGGAATATAGTATGTGATACTAAATCACCTACATCTCTATCAAGTAAACAATAATCACCTTTACGTGGTGTTATTTCAACTTTATCATCACAAACTAAATTATGTAATACATCACCATATAATCCAGCCGCATTAACAATTGCCCTAGTTTTAATTTCATTATTAATTAGATAGTAATTATCTTCTTTAACAATTGATTTAACTTCATAATTAAAAATCACTTCAGCTCCATTAGCTACTGCATTTTCTGCCAAAGCAATGTTCATCTCAAAAGGACAAACGATGCCTCCGGTTTCACATAACAAGGAATATTTAACTTCATCACTTAAATTCGGTTCAAGCGTTAAAGTTTCGTCATGATTTAAAATCTTTAATCCCTCAACGCCATTATCAATTCCTCGATTATATAGCTCCTCCAATTTAGGATAGTCATTTTCATCAAAACACAATACTAATGATCCATTATTACGGTAAGCGAAATTTAATTCACTAGACAATTCTCTTATTAATTTGTTTCCCCTCACATTCAGTCTAGCCTTTAAAGTTCCGCTTTTAGCATCATGCCCAGCATGGACAATCGCACTATTAGCCTTACTTGTGCCTGAGCAAACATCCTCTTCCTTTTCCAAAAGAGCGAGTTTTAGGTTGTATTTACTCAATTCGCGTAAAGTGGCGCAACCTGTTACTCCACCACCTATTACAATTACATCAAACATCTTAATTTAATTTTAGCACAAGCCTTATACGCAAAATAAAAATGTTATAATAACTCGGTATGGAAATAATCAAAATTAAAGAAAATGATTTTAATGATATAAGTAAAAATTTTAATAATGTAACTTTTCATCAAACTAGCAATTGGGCTACGCTTAAATCGTACACTGGTTGGAAACCTTTGTATCTTGGTTTAAAAGACAAGGACATAAAAGTAGTTGGCCTATTTTTATTAAAAAAGATGCCCCTTTTAAGTAGCTATATAGCCTATTGTCCTAGAGGCTATCTTATGGACTATACAAATATCGAATTACTTAAACAATTTAATACTTTATTAATCCCTTATCTAAAAAAAGAAAAAGTATTCGAACTAATAATTGATCCCTATGTCTTATTGAATCAAAGAGATATTGATGGAAATTTATTAGAAGATAGTTTTGATAATCATTATATCGTTGATACTCTAAAGGGAATTGGTTATAAACATACGGGCTTTAATTTAAATTATGAAAACTTACAACCACGTTTCTTATTTAGATTAAACATCAAAGATAAAACAATTGATAAAATTATTAATGGATTTAAAAAAGAAGCCAAAAGAAGAGCCAATAAAAAAGATTTCTTTGCGATCAATATAAGAGAACTTAAAGAAGATGAAATTGAAACCTTCAAGGATTTAATGAACATGACTTCTAAAAGAAGAGGTTTTGTGGATAGATCGTTAGGCTACTATAAGCAAATGTATAAGGCCTTGAATGAAAACAAGATTTTAAGATACATGGTAGCTGAAATAGATGTTGATAAATGTCGTGAAAATGCCCAAAATGAGATAAACAAAATTGAGGCTAGAGTAGCTAAATTAAAGCTGCATGAAGAAGCCAACAAAGGCAGAATCAAGGAAGAGTTAGTTACTATTAACTCTAATAAAAATATTATCGAACAATTAGATAAACTAGAAAAAGAAAGAGGCAAAATAGTGCCATTAAGTACTGTGTGCTTAATGTCTTATGGTAAAGAAGCTATAATGTTACTAGCAGGTAATGATGAAGAGTATCTGCAGCACTTCAATACTTCAAACATCATTGTTGCGGAACTTATAAAATTATGTAAAAAAGAAGGCTATGACTACTATAACTTCTATGGCATCACTGGAAACTTCGATCCAAATAATGAGGCTTATGGTTTATATGCTTATAAGAAACAATATGGTGGTGAAGTAGTAGAACTTATTGGTCAATTTGAATACATTATTAATCCATTTATGAAAAAAATGTACGATTTAATGTTAAAAGTATATAAATTAACTAAAAAATAGGATAAAATCCTATTTATGCCGACGTAGCTTAGTTGGTAGAGCAACGCACTCGTAACGCGTAGGTCGTAGGTTCAAGTCCTATCGTCGGCACCATATCACAAATTAGTCCTTATAAAGGACTTTTTATGTGCTACATTTTAAATATACCAAATCATGTTAAAAGCTAGGCAATAAGCCTAGCTTTGTTTATAGTTATTGAAATAAGAATTAGCTCTTGTGTTCTTCATCCCAAAGTTCTTCAGCTTTAGGCTTCCAACAATTTGCGTATGCAGTACATTTACCACATAAGTGTTCAACTGTTTCAGGAGCTTCAAGGTCAGTACTCTTAGCACCAGTTTCTTTTACAAGCTTAGGAAGAATTTCTGGATTCTCTAACATTGGACAAGGTCTTAAATGATTTTCATTAAATGGTTGTCCCTTGCGATATGCCTTGAATAGTGGCTGCTTTAGACAATCAATAAATGACATATCATGAATGTTCGCACCAGAATAATGTATAAATACACATGGTTCAACATCGCCTGCTGCATTGATATGACAATAGATTCTACCACCCGCAATACAACCCTGAGTAAATTCGCCATCATTTTGGAAATCAATCGCAAAGATTTCTTTGCCACCAGTTACACCTCTGATTTCTCTTACTCTATTCTTCATATATTCTCTTTGTTCGGGATTTAATAATAAATCTGTACTTGCATTCATACCTACTGGCATATAGTGGAAATACCAAGCAAAGTAGCAGCCCTTATCAATAATCATATCTAAGAATTCATCACTTGTAACAACCTTGTAGTTTACTGAAGTGTAACAAATGCTTACACCAAATGGAATCTTATTCTTCTTTAATAAGTCCATAGCTTCCATGGCCTTTTGGAAGTGGCCATTGCCACGTCTACCATCATTGGCATCCTCAAATCCTTCAATCGAAATAGAAACGATAAAGTTACCTACACGCTTCATTTCATCACAGAATGCTTGGTCAATTAATGTACCATTTGTAAACGCATGAAATGCGATATCACGATGTTTCTCACAAAGCTTAATAATATCTTTCTTTCTAACAAGTGGTTCACCACCAGTGAATAAACAAGCATGCGTGCCATATTCTTTAGCTTCAGTTAAAACTTTATCCATATCTTCATAAGATAGATTTTGTTTATAGCCATATTCAGCAGCCCAACAGCCGGTACAATGCATATTACAAGCGCTAGTTGGGTCCATCAGGATTAACCAAGGCACATTTATATCTAGTTTTTCAGCCTCTTCTTGTGTTTTTTGATAACCTCTAAAACCACCTTCATATGCTGCATTTAATAAGAATGTCTTTAAGAAATATGGATCAGAATTTTTAACTAAACGATTAAAATAATGAGCCCATTTACCGTCCTTATCTTTAGTAAGCGAATGTAACATTTTAAAAGACTCATCTTTCCAAGTTCCCTTCAAAATAAATTCCATTTTAGAAAAGACAGAGTCAATCGAGTCCATTACATCGCCTTCTTGGCCATTTTTAATTACATTGTCTAAAATTGTTTCGAAAGCTTTTCTTTCGATAGCATGTTCAATTTTATTCATAAGATACCCTCCATCTTTATAATAAAACTATTCAAAAACAATAGAATTGTGACTGAAAATTTACTATTCAATTTTGGGCAATTTTATTTTTGTGTTCAATTTTTTATGTTATAGGATATATGTTCTCTTAACAATTGTTCATGTAAAAACAAGGGAGTCCACTTCCTATTGTAACTAGTTAATATCGCCTTTAAGGGGATATTTATATTATTCATTTTTAACTTTAGTAAAACATAATCAACATTCTCATTATCAAAGACAATCATCTCGTCATTAAAAGTAGCAAGACATAGTTTGTTATTGCATTTATTGTTAAAGATATCCTCTAAAGTTAGATTATATTTATTCTTATCTACACTAATACGCTTTATATTACAAGAATCTAATACTTCAAGTAATTTATCATTATTATCTAAATTAAATAATAGAGCCATCATAGGCACTTAATAATCGCTACCGCATTACTAGCAGCACCTTTTCTTATTTGATCACCTGAACAAAATAAAGAAATACCGCCTTCTAATACTCTATCTTTTCTAATTCTTCCAACATACACTTTATCTTGATTACTAGTAATTAGAGGCATTGGATACTTATTATCACTTGAATCATCATATAAGACAACACCCTCTTGTTTACTTAAAACATCCTTTACTTCATCAACGGTTAAATCTTTCTCACATTTTAAAGAAACGCTTATACAATGACTTCTTAATACCGGCACTCTTACACAAGTACAAGTAACTCTTAAATCATCATTATGAAGTATTTTCTTACCTTCATTTTCCATCTTCATCTCTTCACTTGTATAATCCTCTTCCTTTAAAAAACCAATAAAAGGAATACAGTTATAAGCGATTGTATACGGAAAAACACTTGGTGTATAGTTAATATCCTTTATTTCTTCATTAAGTTCATCAATACCGCCTTTTCCAGCCCCAGATACCGCTTGGTAAGTAGAAGCTATCATACATTTAACTTTTGAAAGTTTATTAATAGCGGTAATAGCCATTAGTGTAATGATTGTTGAACAATTAGGATTAGCAATAACCCCATGATGTTTTTTCGCATCATCTCCATTGATTTCCGGTATTACTAAAGGAACATCTTTATCCATTCTAAAGGCACTAGAATTATCAATAAAAATAGCACCAGCCTTTACAATATCGTCTTTATATTTTTTTGCAACTTCATTACTGCTAGCACCAAGCACAATATCAAGTCCCTTAAAAGAATCATGGTTTACTTCTTTTACCACATATTCTTTATCTTTAAATTTGATTATTTGTCCCTCACTTTTCTTACTAGCTAGTAATACTAAATCTGTTACATCAATGTCTTGTTCATCAAGGCACTCAATCATTTGTCTGCCAACGGCACCCGTTGCCCCTAAAATACCTATTTTCATTTTATAAACCTCTTATATATTGTTTCTATTGTCTTAGCATAGTTTTCATCATCCACACCCACTAAAATTGACGTTTCATCAGCTCCTTGGGAAATAGTTCTAATATTAATACCATTTTCACCAAGTAAAGAGAATATTTCACCAGAAATACCCTTTCTTTCCTTTAAGCCTCTTCCTACCACACAAACTAGTGATAAGTTATCATAAATTGAAACTTCTTCGCATTTTAATTTGCCCTTAATCTCATTAGATAATTCATAAGCATTATTTTGAATATCCTTTTTATCAACAATAATAGAGAAGGCATCAATACCGGTAGTCACAAGAACTACCGCAATCTTATAGGCCTCAAATATTTCAAGCGTCTTCTTTAAAAAACCAATTTCACTACTGGAATTACTTTTAACAATATTAATAACCATAAAATCTTTTTTACCAGTAATGCCTGTAACAGGAAGTTCATTTTCTTTTTTGCTTACATTTGAAACAATGATAGTCCCCTTATCATCAGCCTTATTGGTATTGCGTATATTAATGGGAATATTTTTTATCTTAACTGGATAAATTGATTCATCATGTAAAACACTAGCTCCCATATAAGACATTTCTCTAAGTTCGCCATAAGTAATCGTCTTAATCTTCTTAGGATTTTTAATAATGCGAGGATCACATACATAAATGCCACTTACATCAGTCCAGTTTTCATATACCGAGGCATCACATACATTAGCTAGTAAAGCACCTGTTATATCACTACCGCCTCTACTCATTAACTTAACTACACCATTTGGCAAAACTCCATAAAAGCCTGGTACAACAATTTTCTTATTAATGCTTAAATAAGGCGTGAACTTTTCACATGTTTTATTAATGTTGATACTGCCATCATAATTAAAGCAAATCACTTCTCTAGCATCCACAAATTCAGCATTTAAATATAAAGCTAATAGTTTACTAGAAATATATTCGCCATAAGATACTATTTCATCACTATTTTTATTGTTGTCTAAGAGATTTTTGATTTTTTCTATTTCTAAATCCAAATCAAAATCAAGTTTCAAGTCATCGATAATACTCTTATATTTGCGGCATATCTCATCTAACATATCATCATATGACATACCATATTTTTTATGAGCTAAACAAAGATAAAGTAAATCGGTGACCTTATGGTCTTCTTTAAAGGCCTTGCCGCAAGCTGAGGCAACAATTACTTTTCTTTCTTCTTCCTTGTATACTATATCCTTTAT
The DNA here is from genome assembly GCA_963601025.1 of Agathobacter sp. GTDB lineage: Bacteria > Bacillota_I > Bacilli_A > Erysipelotrichales > Erysipelotrichaceae > Colivicinus. The sequence goes on from CAVCDR010000009.1 coordinate 36,317, forward strand.
TTTTTTATATTGTTCACCACTAGCAAGTGAGCTGCCACCAAATTTACATACCTTAATCATCGCTTACCTCACAAATAAAATCGTCATCATTTATTATTTTCTTTAATGTATCTATATTAATTTTCTTAGTAATAAAAGTATTATTATCAAGTTTAGTTTCTATATATTGTTCATCTAAATAACTAGTTCTAATATAATAC
>CAVCDR010000010.1:0-26390 GCA_963601025.1 Agathobacter sp.
ATCAAAATTAAGCACTTATTTGATGCGACTGATAATAATACACTAATTTATACCGGTGATAATGCGAATGGAGTAAGGGAACGTAATTCCTATGGCGTTTATGTTACAACTGGTTGGTATAGGGACATAGATGGCAATATTCATTATGGTGATGGAAATGATGGAGAGTATTTAAACAATGAAAATAATATTGCTTATCAAAAAAGAAATTGTTTAGATTTAAGAATTAAACATCAAGGTGAAGATAGCTTTGAGAGTTTAAGTGATGAACTTGGAAACTACAATAAAGATAGTAAATGGCTAGAAACTATTGATTTACAGTTTAATGAAGATGGGTTTAAAAATCTCTATGATTTAAAGATTGTAAGTAGTGCAAGTAATGTAGAAGATAATACTGGTGATAAATATGTTAGGGGCTATTACTATATTCCAAACGATTATAATCCAGAAAGGGGAATTGTCTTTATCTTACAAGGACAAGGAATTTGTTATTGGAGACTTGAAGATGGAAGTGATAATGAGGGTACGGGCATAATGTTTGATACAGCTACTACTTCTTGGAAAAATACAGGTGCAATTGTTGTAAATATTCATGATCGTTCTAGCTATGGCAAAGATTATGGAAACTTTTGGGAAACATATGATTTTGTTTTAGATGATGTAAGTGTCATGAAGTATTTTATTGAAAAGTATAATGTAACCGGTAATATTGTTTTACAAGGCAATTCTAGAGGTACAATGGCTAGTTCGATGATTATTAAAGCTTTAGCTGGTGAGGCTTATAATCCTAAAAATCAAATAAAAGATGGGGACTATATTGAGGATAAATATTTAGATAAAGAAGTATATAACTTCAATGTGGATTGTTTTATTTGCCAAAATGGTTCTTTTGGATATCAATATGACGAGGATGATTGGAAGGCTATAGCCAATACTGACTTAAAGGTATGGGCTTTTAATGGCGAACAGGATACTAATGATATTTTGAATATTAGTGAATATGGTGAAATGATGGTTAACAAAAATGGCGAAGATTGGGTTAATGAGAACATTCGTTTAACTGCTTTGCCTTCCGAATTATTTTATCCATTTGGCGAGAGTGATCATTCAGTTACACGTATTAATGGGTGGTTTTTTGCCGATACAGGATATTATGGACCAGATTTAACAATAGATGAAAATGGGGAAATAGTTTATCTAAATAAATTAAATAATGGCGATACTTACACTTTACTCGCAAGAGGCAACGGCGAAGATAAAAAAGATTATGAATATAGAGTATATGATGAATCATTCCATATATGGGCATTAAAAAAGGCTTAGATTACTAAGCCTTTTTTGCCTAACGAAGTTACTTGCTTAGGCTTTATTTTTAGAAGATTTTTTTACGGGGGTATTATTTTCTTCTTCTAAAGTTTTGTAAGTACCCTTATAAGAGTCAGTTAAGATTTGTTCAATATCCTTAATCATTGGAACTCTTGGGTTAGCTGGTGAACATTGATCTTCATATGCTAGATATGCCATCTTTTCTCTATTGTCCATCCATACTTTTTCGCCACAATCAGTTTGGGCAGCGAAATTCATTTCAATGCCTAGTTCTTTTCCTAGGTTGTATACAGCGTCAGCGTAAGCTCTAACACCTTCTTCAACAGTATCAAACTTAAGTCCGATAGCCTTAGCTAGTTCAGCATATTTTTCATCTGCCTTATAGTAATTGTACTTAGGCCATACACCAGGTTTAGTTGGACGAGTACCATTGTATCTAATTACATATGGAAGAAGAATTGCGTTAGCTCTTCCATGAGGAACGTGATATTCACCACCAATCTTATGAGCTATTGAGTGATTTAAACCAAGGAATGAGTTGGCGAAGGCCATACCTGCTAGACAGCTTGCATTATGCATCTTTTCTCTGGCTTCTGGATCTTGTTTACCATTTCTATAAGCTCTTGGAAGATATTCAAAGACAATCTTGATTGCTTGTAAGCATAGACCATCAGTGAAATCATTTGCCAAAGTACTTACATATGCTTCAGTAGCGTGTGTTAAGACATCCATACCTGTATCAGCTGTAACTTTAGCTGGTAATGACATTGTAAGAGATGGGTCAACAATCGCAACAGTAGGTGTTAAAGAATAGTCTGTTAATGGATATTTCTTATGTTCTACTTTATCAGTAATAACGGCGAATGGTGTTACTTCAGAACCTGTACCTGATGTAGTAGGGATACAAACAAGCTTTGATTTTCTACCTAGTTCAGGATACTTGAAGGCACGCTTTCTGATATCCATGAATTTTTGTTTTAAGTCATTGAAGTCAACATCTGGTTGTTCATAGAATAACCACATACCTTTAGCGGCATCCATACAGCTACCACCACCTAGGGCGATAATTGTATCTGGTCTAAACGCATCCATTAATGACCAACCTTTTTTAACAGTTTGAATTGATGGATCTGGTTCAACATCACAGAATAATTGTACCTGTACAGGATTTCTTCTCTTATCAAGTTGTGATGTAATCTTATCTAGGTAACCCAAATCAACCATTGATCTATCAGTTACGATAAATACTCTGTGTACATCACGCATATCTCTTAGATATTCGATAGAATTTCTTTCAAAGTAAATCTTTGATGGAACCTTGAACCATTGCATATTATTTCTTCTCCTTGCGACTTTCTTGATGTTTAATAGATTGATTGAGCTTACATTACCACTTACTGAGTTATGTCCATAAGAACCACAGCCAAGTGTTAATGATGGAATCATACTATTATAGATATTACCGATACCACCAAGAGAAGAAGGAGAGTTAACACAAATTCTACATGCTTCTAGTCTTTCACCATATTTAATCGCAAGTTCATCATTGCTTGTATGAATTACAGCAGTATGACCTAGACCATTAAATTCAACCATTGCCTCTGCTTTATCAAAGCCATCTTCAATTGATTTAGCCTTTAACATTGCAAGTACTGGAGATAGTTTTTCACGTGTAAGTGGTTCGTTTGGTCCAACTTCCTTACATTCACAAATTAGGATTGAAGTATCTTCTCTTACTTCAAAGCCGGCTCTTTTTGCGATTTCATATGCTGGTTTACCTACAACCCATGGATCAAGTTTTGCGTTATTAACTTCTTTTGAATAACCTTTTACACCAAATAATGATTGTTCAAGTAATTCTTTCTCTTTAGCGTTACAGAAATGAACTTTATAGTTATTGAATAGTTCTTTAGCATCATCATAGATTTCCTTATCAATAATTACAGCTTGTTCAGAAGCACAAATCATACCATTATCGAATGTTTTAGACATAACAACATCGTTAATAGCTTGTCTTAAGTTAGCTGTTGTTTCAATATAGGCAGGAACATTACCAGCTCCTACACCTAGTGCTGGTTTACCACATGAGTATGCAGCCTTAACCATAGCGTTACCACCTGTTGCTAGAATTGTGGCAACATCAGGATGATTCATAAGCGCGCTAGTTGCGTCCATACTTGGATGTTCAATCCATTGAATACAGTTTTTAGGAGCTCCTGCTTTAACAGCTGCTTCATATACTACTTTAGCCGCTGCAACAGAACTCTTTTGTGCATTTGGATGGAAGGCAAAGACAATTGGGTTTCTAGTTTTTAAACAAATTAATGATTTAAAGATAGCTGTACTTGTTGGATTTGTAACTGGTGTAATACCACATACAACACCCACTGGGTCAGCGATATATGACATGCCTTCTACTTCATCTTCTTTAATTACGCCAACAGTTTTTTGATGACGCATATTATTTACGATATATTCACATGCGAATAAGTTTTTAGTAGCCTTATCTTCAAAGACACCTCTGCCTGTTTCTTCTATAGCTAGTTTAGCTAAATTGCCATGTTGATCAAGTGCGGCAACACTTGCTTTAGCGACAATGTAATCTACTTTGTCTTGGTCTAATTCTTCGAAGTCTACTAGAGCTTTTCTAGCTTTTTCAACTAATGAATTAATCTCTTTTGTAACGTTATTTTCCATTTAATTTACCTCGCTTGTCAAAATTATCACAAATAGTATTTTGTTAGTCAATACCTTTTGTTAATTTTTTAACAAGTAAACGCTTACATTTTAAAATAGCTTATGTCTATTACCTAAAATAATGATTGTAGGGGGTATAGTGGATGATATAATTTAGTAAATAAATACGTAGGAGGAATGTTATATGGGCTTAATTAAAGCTGCTGTTGGTGCCGTTAGTGGTACTTTGTCTGATACTTGGAAAGAGTATTTTGTTTGTGAATCATTACCTAATGAGGTAATGATGATAAAGGGTACAAAAAAGGGTGCTTCTTTATTTGGTAAAAATGATGACGTTATTACCAATGGATCTGGTATCGTTGTAGCAGATGGACAATGTGCTTTGATTGTTGATGATGGTACTGTTGTGGAAGTAGCTAATGAACCAGGCAACTATACCTTTAACACTGATAAGTCACCTAGTATTTTTGATGGTGGATTAAGTGGTCTTAAATCAACTTTCCAAACAATGGTTGAAAGATTTACTTATAATGGCGTAGCTAATCGTAGCCAAGTAGTATACTATGTTAATACTAAAGAAATAATGGGCTATATGTATGGTACAGCTACTCCAGTATCATTTAGAGTTAAAGATGAAAGTGTTGGCTATGACATTGATGTTGGCTTAAGATGCAATGGTGAATATTCAATCAAGATTACTAATCCTATTCTTTTCTATAAGAATGTAGCTGGTAATTGTAGTCAATATACAAAAGATACTTTAGAGAATCAAATGCGTACTGAATTATTGACAGCTTTGCAACCCGCTTTGGCTGATTTAAGCAATAAGGGTGTTAATCGTTATTCAGATATTCCAGTTCATACAATGGATTTAGTTGATTCATTAAATGAAATATTATCTAAAAAATGGTCTGATTTACGTGGTATTTCGATTGTATCGTTTGGTATTAACTCAATTAGTCCAACTGAAGAAGACTTAAAGAGAATTCAAAACTTACAAGAGGGCGCAGCTCTTAGAAATCCTAATGCGGCTGCTGGAGCTATCGCCGCTGCTCAAGCACAAGCAATGCGTGATGCAGCAAATAATGCAGCTGGTGCAGCTAGTGCCTTTATGGGTGTAAATATGGCTAATAGTGCCGGCAATGTAGCTGGACTATTTGCTCAAGGACAAGCTGCTCAAACTGATACAACTGCTACTTCTAGTGCTGGAGGTTTCTGCCCACATTGCGGTAAGCCAATTAGTGTTGCAGGTGCAGCATTCTGTCCAAGTTGCGGCAATAAGCTAAGCTAATGAGCGAGGTTGTTTCCTATAAATGTCCAAATTGCGGGGCTAGTATTCCTTTTGATGCCAATAGTGGAAAACTAAAATGTGCACACTGTGGTACAGAATATGATGTTTCAACATTAAATGATTTGATGAATGAAGAAAATGTTGGACAAAGTAATGTCACATTTTCTAGTAAGCCTACCGAAAAAGTAAATATCGAAGATAAAGTTACTTATACTTGTCCATCTTGTGGTGGACAAGTAATCGGTGACAAAGATATGTCAGCTAGTGTTTGTCCATATTGTGGTAATGCGGTTATTGACCCTGAACAATTTGATGGCATTTTAAAACCAGAGATCGTTGTTCCTTTTGCCTTAGATATTAATGCCGCAAAGAAAGCTTATAGTGAATTTCTAAAGGGCAAATGGGCTTTACCAGACGATTTTAAAGTTAATACAGTTATTGAAAAACTTAATGGTATGTATGTTCCTTATTGGTTATTTGATGCAAGAGTTAATGCTAAGGGACGTTTTAGAGCTACTAGAGTAAGAAACTATCAATCTGGTGATTATATGGTTACTGAAACTTCCCACTATCTTGTATATCGAGATGGTAGCGCAAGTTTTGAAAAGGTGCCAGTTGATGCTTCTAGTAAACTTGATGATTCTCTATTGGATGCTTTAGAGCCTTTTGATTATTCAAAGGGAACTGATTTTAATAGTGCTTATTTATCTGGTTACTTCGCTGATAAATATGACGAAGAAAAGGATACTTGTTATAACAAGGCAAGTGATAGAATCAATACTTCAATGACTAATCTACTTGCAAGTAGTGTTGTTGGCTATAGTTCTTTCTTTTTAGAGAATGCTAGTTTTGATTATCAAAATTCCAATGCTCGTTATGCATTATTACCGGTTTATATTTTCTCAGCTAAATATAATGGCAAAGTTTATAGCTTTGCGATGAATGGCCAAACTGGCAAGTTTGCGGGTGATTTGCCAATGGATCGTAAGAAAGTTGCGTCTTTAATCGCAATAATCTTTGTTGTATGTTTTATAGTTATAGGTCTAGTTACCTACTTTATGGTGAAATAGTATGAAAAAGATATCGATATTAATGTGCTTATTATTTCTAACTGTTTTTAGTCTTAACGTAAGTGCCAATGACAACAAGATTATTGATGAATACAATTGTCTTACAAGCGAGGAAATAAGTGAACTTGAAGAGTCTATCAACGAGGAAATAAACAAAGTTGGTTTTGATATAGTAGTATATATTGCTTATCAAGATAAAGATGATATTACGGCTTTAGCTGATGATTATTACGATTATAATGGCTATGGCTTAGGCGATGATAATGATGGCATTATCTTGTGTATCAATTATTATAATCGTGATTATACAATCACGACTTGTGGAAAAGATACAATTACCTTATTTGCGGATGAAGCCTTAGATAATGATGTTTATCCAAATATCACTAATTATTTAAAAGATGGTGATAACTATAATGCGATTAAGGCTTTTATAAGTGGTATTGATTATGTTTATGAAAATCCTGATGAATACAAACATCAATATTATGAGCCTGATTATGAACCTAATTATGAAAAAACTGATCCAATTAAGACAGCCTTACTTGCGGGCTTTGGTGGTTCAGTAATAATTTCTTTAATTGTTTTCTTGGTATTAAGAGGTCAACTTAAGACACAAGGCATTAAGAAACAAGCTAACCAATATATGAACAATTCTAGTCTAAATTTAATTAGAAGTGGCGATATCTTCTTATATAAGACAACTAGCCGCTCTAAGATTGTTAGACAAAGTAGTTCATCTGGGCATTCATCTGGTGGTTCGCGTACCCATGTTTCTAGTAGTGGGGTAACCCATGGCGGTGGGGGATCACATAAGTTTTAGTTAATAAGTCGCACATTGTGCGACTTATTTGTATTGTTATGAAATTAAGTAAGAAAACAAAAATTTGTAATGTTGTATATCTGATATGTATTTTTTTAATGGGCTTTATTAAGATCTTTGATAAGTATATAGATAGCAATTACTTTTCGTTTGTAATTTTTGTTTATCTTGATGGACTATGGATTAGCCAAGTTAAAAGAAGAATTAGTCATCATAAAGAGTGTTCTTATATAGTCTGTGTAGCTACTTTATGTAACATTTACATTCTTCTTAGGACTTTTAACTATTTGTTTTACAAACATTCTCAAGTTAGTAGATATATTTGTTATCTCTACTATGTTTTAGAAATATTTATTGTTTTAATGATTTATTTTGCTTGTTTATATATAGGCAAAAGTGGTGATTATAAACCAAACAAATATTTAAAAGTCTTATATTTAGTAGCTTGTATTTTAGCTGTTGGCATTATCACGAATAACTATCATAATTTAGCTTTTGCGTTTGAAACTGAGACAATAGTAAATTATGGTATTTTGTATTACTTACTAATTGCTTGGATAATTGGACTATTAGTGGCGTGCTATAGTTTGATACTTAACAATTCAATAACAAGCGATAATAATTCAAGGTTTTTCTTGCCTTTATTTCCTCTTTTGTTGTTGCTTGCCCATGTTATTTTAAAAACATTAGGTGTTCATCCTTTAATATCTTTTTACTATGATAAATCAGAAATATTTTGTTTATGTTTTATGGCTTTTGTTGAACTGTTAATACAAAATAGATTGCTTATTAATAACGATAATTATAGTGAACTTTTGATTAATACCAGTTTGAATGGTGGTGTTTTTGATAATGATCTAAATTTGATATATATGAGTAATAATGCGTTTATGGCTAGTGGTGCTAACGTTTTAAAAGCTATAGATGAAGATGTTTTGTTAAATGATGATTCTGTTTTATTAAGAGCTAAAAAGATTAGTGCTGGATATGCATATTGGTGCAAAGATATGAGTGCTTTAAACGAAATAAATGGCAGGTTAAAGGAAATTGTTGAATTACTTAATGAGGAAAATTATGTTATTAATTCTAATAATGAGCTTATAAAAAAGGCAAAGGCAATTAAAAAACAAAAGAAAATATATGATTATATTTCTATTGATTTAGATCTTGAATTAGATAAGATTGATAAAATTATTAAAAATCCATGTGTGAATGAAGAAATGTTTGAAAGACAAATTAAGCTAGCTTGTGTTTATATGGCTTATGTTAAACGGAGAAGCAATCTTTTATTGTTTGGTTTAAACGATAAATTGATTGATTCTATGGAACTTAATTTGGCTATAAAAGAAAGTCTTAATTATCTTAACTATTATGGTTTTATAACAGACTTTTCATATTCTGGAGAAACTGATTTTGATTCTATAGTGGCCCTTGATATTTATTATATTTTTGAAAAGATTGTTGAAAGTATATTGCCAAAAAATGGTAGCTTATTAATAGATATTTCTTATTTAAAAGATAGTTTTAATGTTTATGTTGAAATTGGTGGCACTGATTTAAAAGTAATTGATTTAGATGATAAATATAACTATCGCTGTATAAAAGAAGAAGATACTTTATATATTTCTTTTGGTGGTTTGTATGTTTAACAAGTTGATGTTTTTTATTAGCTTGCTGATAATAGCGAACAGCGCTTTTATGTTTATGGACAGTTTAGAAAAAAATGTTGGTCCATATATTAGAACAATATGCATTGGACATGGCGTATTATGCAGTGTTTTTGGTTTTCTTTTAATAAATAAAACCGATATTAATTATATTGATGGACTTACTTTCTTGGTTTTGATTATATTAGGCTTTTTTATATCAAAAATAATTAATGATGCAAATTATCATGTGATTAATACAAGCGCTATAAAGGAAGGCTTTGATGCGATTAGTGATGGTGTAATGTTTTATAGTTTGGGTGGTACGCCACTTTTGATAAACAAAACAATGATTGAATTTGCGGAAGAAATCACCGGTAAACAAATAAGTGATGGTGATAGATTTTATTCTGATTTAATAAGTGGACGTTATAAAAAAGTTATAATTATTAGAAAAAAACCAACTTTGAATATCAAAGTAGGTTCAAGGGCCTATAACGTTGTGCTTAGAAAAATAGATGACGTTAATGAACTTACAGTTTTTGATGTGAGCGAACAATATTATACTAGCATGGAACTTAGGGAACAAAGGAAAAAACTTGACAGGTTGAACTTTAAATTGAAGATGTTTTCTAAGGAAGTTGAAAGAGTTGTAAATGAAGAGGAGATTCTAAAAGCTAGAAGTCGAGTACATGGAGAAGTTGGTAGGGCCTTACTTTTGGCTAGATATTATTTAAGCATTGATCAAAAAGATAGAAATAGAAGTAAATTATTACCATTTTGGGAGTATGTTATTTCGATTATGAGAAGACAGGGCGAATGGGTTGAAGATTTTAATTCAATATATGTCGAAAGTGAAAGGTTAAGAGTTGACTTGCATATTAATGGAGAAATGCCTAATACTTATTTGAAAAAAAGTATTATTAAAGAAGCCATTTTGGAGGCTTTAAATAATGGAGTAAAACATGCTGATTGTAAAAATTTATATTGTGATATATACGATAATAAAGTCTTTATATATAATGATGGCAATAAACCAAGTTTACCAGTTATGGAAAAGGGCGGTCTTAAGAATATTCGCAAATTAATTGAGAATAATGGTGGTACTTTTAAGATAGATACAAGTGATGGATTTAAGATGATTATTAATTTGGAGGGACTACATGGAGAAAGTAAAGGTTTTGGTTGTCGATGACCAATATATCGCAAGGGAGTTGTTTGAATACTACATTAAAAGTAGTGATCGCTATGTTTTAGCAGGTTCGTTAAATTTGGCATATTTAGTACCAGAATATTTAAAAAATCATGATGTTGATTTAATCTTGATGGATGTTTTGATGGCGGATGGTTCTAATGGTTTGATTGAAACAGAAAAAATTAAGAAAATTTATCCTAATGTTAAGATTATTATCATCACTTCAATGGCGGAGGCTAGTTGGCTAAATAGAGCTAAAAGTATTGGGGCTGATAGTTTTTGGTATAAGGAAATTTCCAAGGAAACAATTATTGAAGTGATGGATAGAACTATGAATGGGGAAAAGGTTTATCCTGATAGTACGCCTAGTGTCAAAATAGGCTTAGCCAATAGTGATGAATTTACCGATAAGGAGCTTGAAGTATTAAGACTTATGACCAAGGGTATGCCTAATAGTCAAATCGCTAAAAAGCTTTATGTTTCAGAAAACACCATTAAGACCCATATTCAACATATGCTCGATAAGACAGGTTGTAATAATCGTACAGAACTTGCAATATTAGCGAGAATTAGTGGTGTAGTAATTGATATTGACGATTAATTTTAGTTTGCTTGTCGTATAATAACAACGTTATGAAATATATATTAGAAGACAAAATACTTAAGATTGAAATTAGTTCATTGTTTAATGAGAGAATACAAGATTTTTTTGATGAGTTTATTCCTTCAAAAAAGATTCAACATTTGCTTATTCAAAACAAGTGGATTAGACTTGATGGCAATCCTTGTAAGAGAGAGGATTTTATTGTTGGCGTAAATTTGGAGATTAATTTATATCCAGAAACTTACGAATATCAAAAGTCAGAACATAAATTAGACGTTGTATATGAAGATGAAATTATCTTAGTTGTTAATAAACCTAAGGATGTTTTGGTACATAGCGATGGAAATGATGGCGATACCTTAAGTAAGTGGGTGGAAGGCTATTATGTAGATAGGCCATATATTAGCGCTTTACCAATTCATCGTTTAGATAAGGAAACTAGCGGTTTAGTAGTTTTTTCTAAGTCAATTATTTTTCAGCCTTTATTGGATAAGCTATTAAGCGAAAAACAAATTAGAAGATATTATCTAGCTTTTGTAAAAGGTAGAATGGATGAAGGCGATAGCCTTACAATTAATAAGGCTATTGGCAAAGATAGACACAACGCAAGTAAGCGCGTTATTTTTAAAGGTGGTCAAAATGCTTTAACGAAAGTTAAATCACTTGGTTACAATAAAAAAGGTGATTATTCGGTATTAAGATGTACGTTAGATACTGGCAGAACTCATCAAATTAGAGTGCATTTAGCTAGTGTAAATTATCCTATTTTAAATGATTCTTTATATGGTGTAGAGTCTAATCTATGTATTAGGATGGGACTTATGGCAGATGAATTAGAGTTCTATCATCCTTTAAAACAAGAGATGATGAACATTGATTGCAAGCTGCCCAATGATTTAAGCAAATTATATTTTGGAGTTTTAAAATGAATAAGACAAATGCGATGCGTCTTTTAGATAAAGCAAAAATAAAATATGAAGTATTAGAATACGATATTCCTAAAGAGGATTTTTCGGGTGCTAAAGTAAGCGAGTACCTAGGCCAAGATCCTAAGATGTGTTATAAGACACTTGCTTGTAAGCATGAACATGATCTTTATATATTTGTTATTCCGGTATTAAGTGAACTAGATTTAAAAAAAGCGGCTAAAGAAATAAATGTTAAAAGCCTTGAGATGGTTCATGTAAAGGATTTATTAAAAGAAGTTGGTTACCAAAGAGGTAGTGTTTCACCTATTGGTGCAAAGAAAAATAAGGGTGTCTTCTTTGATAAAGAAGTTAATAATCATGAAGAAATAGAACTATCAGGTGGTACTTTTGGGATAAGCCTTAAAGTAAACCGAGATGAAATAATTAAATTTTTAAACGCATCAATAAAGGACCTTTGTGATGAAATATGATGCGATTGTAGTTGCGGGCGGAGTTGGTAAGCGTGCTAATTTAGGCTTTAATAAAGTCCTTTTTAAGATGAAAAACGGTAAGACGGTTTTAGAGAATGCCTGTAGCTGTTTTATTGAAGATAATGATTGTTTAAAGGTGATTGTTGTAACTAATGAGAATATTAAAATTGCTTCTAATAAAGTAAGTATTGTAAAAGGTGGCAAAGAAAGATATGAATCGGTTTTAAATGGTTTAGCTTTAGTTACTAGCCCATATGTTTTGATTCATGATGGAGCGCGTCCTTTTTTAGATATTGAAGATTTAAATAATTTGAAGGAAGTTGTTAGCAAAGACAATTATGCCATTTTGGCCAAAAAGGCTGTAGATACTATTAAATATGTTGATGATGGCTATATTGATAAAACCATTGATAGGGAACATATTTATTACGCTTTAACACCCCAAGCTTTTAAGAGCGATGATTTAAAAAAGGCTTATGAAAATATTGATTTAATAGGCATCACAGATGATGCATCAATCATGGAAAAGCGTGGTTATAAAGTAAAGATTGTAGAGTGCAAACATTCTAATATTAAGCTTACTAATAAAGAAGATTTTTTAAATATATGATTAAAGAGGTAATTGTTGTTGAGGGTAAAAATGATACCTTAAACTTAAAGAAATATTTAGATGTAGAAACTATTGAGACGCACGGCCTTGGTTTAAGCAAGGAAACTTTAGAGTATATTAAAAAAGTTAATGATAAAAGAGGGGTTATCTTATTTCTAGATCCAGACCATCCTGGTGAAAAGATTAGAAGACGTATTAATGATTATATTCCTGGTTTAAAGAACGCTTTTATCTTAAAAGAAGATGCTCGCACTAGTAAAAAAGTGGGCGTTGAACATGCTGGGTATGATGCCTTAAAGGAAGCACTTGATAATCTAGTCACTTATAAAGATAGTACTAATAATTTAACTATTGAAGATATGTACGAACTATCTTTAATTGGCAAAGATGATAGTAGTAAGTTGCGTGATATTGTTTCAAGGAAGTATCATATTGGTAAATGCAACGCTAAGACGATGCTTAAAAGGCTTAATTTATTGGGCGTTACAAGGGAAGAATTAGATGATCTCAAATATTAATTATGTAAAAAAGACATTGGGCGATTTAAAGGCTAAAAAGAAGTTTGGTCAGAATTTTTTAATTGACTCTAATATTGTCGATAATATTGCCAAAAATGCATGTGATAAAGATTGTTTAACTATTGAAATAGGTCCTGGTTTAGGTGCTTTAAGTGAGATGTTACTTAAGTATTCAAAATGTGTTGATGCCTATGAAATAGATAAGGATATGTATGATATCTTAAAAAATAGTATTTTAGATGAACGCTTTAATGTTCATTTAGAGGATTTTTTAGATACGGATTTAAGTAAATATGAAGGCCAAGAAATAAGAGTTTGTAGCAATCTTCCCTATTATGTGACGACACCTATTTTATTTAAATTATTTAATAGTAATTTAGATATTTCTAAGATTACGGTTATGGTGCAAAAGGAAGTTTGTGATCGTTTTAAGGCTAGTGTAAATAGTGAAGACTATAATGCCTTAAGTATTATTGTTCAATATTTGTATGATGTTAAACAAGAGATGACGGTTTCTAAAAATGTCTTTTATCCAAGCCCCAAAGTAGATAGTGCGGTAGTTTCTTTTACACCTAAATTTAAGCGTAATTTTGAGTATGAAAAAGGTTTATTTACTTTTATTGAAAATTGTTTTGTCAATAGAAGAAAGACATTACATAATAATTTAAAGAACTTTTTAGATAGTGATACTATTTCTTTATTGTATACAAGACTTGAATTAAAGGAGAATGTTCGTGCTCAAGAACTCCCTTTGGAGACTTTTATTAAGATGTATGAGGTTTTAAATGAAAATTAGAGCTTATAGTAAAATTAATTTAGCGCTTGATGTCATAGGCAAAAGAGAAGATGGTTATCATGAACTAAGAATGATTATGGTTCCCCTTGATTTTTATGATGATATTGAACTTTTTTATAGTGAGGAGATGGAATATGAATCTAATCGTCCTTATATTGTCTTTGATGAAAATAATACGATTGTTAAGGCCTTTAATTTAATGAAGAGCGAATTCAATATTGAAGATAATTATAAAGTTTATTTAAATAAATTAATTCCTACGCAAGCTGGTTTAGCTGGTGGTTCTACTGATGGTGCTAGCATTATTTCTTTCTTTAATCGTAAATATAATTTGAATTTAAGTGATGAAAAGATTAGAGAGCTTTGTCTTAAAATAGGTGCCGATGTTTTGTTTAACTACTATAGTAAGCCAGCGCTAGTTGAGGGACTAGGGGACAAATTAACTTTTATTGATATTAAAGATGATTATTATGTCTTATTAGTAAAGCCAAAAAGAGGTGTTTCAACTAAAGAATGTTATAAACGTTTTGATATTAATGATTGTGAACATCCTGATGTTGATTTGATTGTAAAGCTATTGAAAGAGGGCAGTGATATTAAACCCTATTTAAAAAATAGTTTGGAGAAACCGGCTATTGAACTTTGTAAGGGTATTGCCAAGGCTAAAAGGGATTTAACTTTGGCGGGTGCGGATTTTACAATGGTTACTGGTAGTGGTTCGACGGTTTATACCATTGATAAAGACTACAACAAAATCCGAATGCTTAGAAATAAGATGGTAAATCGTGGCTACTTTGTAAGAAGTACTCAGATTTTAAAGTAAGCTTATTGATGATTATTTTTAATGACAATAAGAGTATAATTTTTCTATGCGTAAAACAAATATAAAGACATTAGCTACTTTAGCTATTCTAATAAGCTTAAATATTGTATTATCACGTTTTATTTCGATTAAGGCCTTAAATTTTAAGATAAGCTTTACTTTCTTAACGATTGTGATTGCCTCATACTATTATGGTTATTTTGGCGGTATTATTGTGGCTTTTTTTGGTGATTTGGTGGGTGCTTTATTATTTCCTATTGGCCCCTATAACCCCTTGCTTAGTATTACAGCTATTTTAAGTGGTTTAGTTTATGCCTTCTTTTTTAAGAAAGGGCTTAGTAATAAAAATATTGTTTTAGCTTGTCTAGTAAACAGATTTATTGTGAGCTTGTTTGTTAATACAACGATTATATCTTTAATGTACAATCTATCGTTTAAGGCGACATTTATTACAAGATTATATTCATCTTTTATTATGTTTGTTGTAGAAGTATTAGTTTTAATATTTATAAGAAAGTATTTAGATCGTATTAAGGCATGGATAAATTAGGGGTAATTAGTTTTATTGAGGATATAAGTCACGATAAAGAAAGCCGTTTTACTGAATTAATGGCTTATTTTAATAATGTTCAAGATGATTTAAAGATAATTCATGTAGCTGGTAGTAATGGCAAGGGCTCTACTTGTGCTATGTTGTCAAGTATTTTAAGCAAGGCTAATTATAAAGTAGGAACTTTTATTTCACCGCATCTGATTGAATATAATGAAAGATTTTTAATTGATGGAAAATGCATTAGTGATGATGAATTTATTAGTTTAGCTAATGAAGTTTATAACGCTTGTAACAAATTAAATTATCGTCCAAAGTTTTTTGAAAAACTTACTTGTATGGCCTTTTTATACTTTTATAACAATCATTGTGATTATGTGGTGTTGGAGGTAGGACTAGGTGGCAGACTTGATGCAACGAATATTATTAAGCATTCTCTTTTGTCGATTATTATGAATATTGGTTTAGAACATACTGCAATATTAGGCGATACCATTGAGAAAATAGCTTATGAAAAGGGTGGTATCATTAAGGAAAATGGTGATGTATTAAGCTATGATTTAAAACAGGTTTTACCAGTTTATGAGGATATTTGTAAAAAGAGGAACGCTCATTTGTATGTAAGTGATTTTAGTAAGATTGAATTTAATAAAGACCACTTTAATTACAAAGAATATAAGAATATAAGCTTATCTTTAAAGGGCGATTATCAAGTATATAATTGTGCTGTTGTTTTAGACGCCATTTCTTTATTAAATAAGAAGGGCTTAAATATTAGTTTAGCTAATGTTTTAGATGGTTTAAACAATACTAAATGGGATGCTCGAATGATGGTTTTAAACGATGAGCCTTTATTTATTTTGGATGGTGCACATAATGGCCAATGCGCTAAAGCTTTAGCTTTATCTTTAAAGAGTATTACAAGTAAACCGATTACTTTTTTGATTGGTATATTAAAGGATAAGAATGTTGATGAAATCATTAAATATTTGGGCCCATTAGCCAAAGAATTTGTTTGTGTTTCACCTAATACTTATCGTGCTATTGATTGTAATGAATTAAAAGAAAAGATAGAGGATTTAGGTTATCAAGCTATTTGTTTTGATAAGTTAAAAGATGGATTAGAGTATGCTTTAAAAAGTAATGTGGTAGTAGGTTGCGGTTCCCTTTATTTAAGCGGTGAGATTATTAGTGCTTATAAGAAATATTTAAGAAGAGAAAATAAGAAGAAGATTGCTTCATTGTCCAAGAATGAAGTAGAAGCTTTATCAAAGAAGATTGTGGATAATATTAGGAATAGTGAAGCTTATAAGAAATCAAAGAATATTATGCTTTATATGGCTAAGGATAATGAAATTGATTTAAGTGGCTTATTAGATGATGATAAAGTTTTCTCTTTTCCTGTATGTATGAAGGATAATCAAATGAAGGCCATGATTCCAATTGATAATCATTTTATATTAAATGAATATGGCATATTAGAACCTAGTTTAGATAGTAAGGAAATGAAAGATATTGATTTAATTATTTGCCCTCTTAGTGCCTTTGATGATAACTTAAATCGTATTGGTAAGGGTAAGGGCTATTATGATCGTTTCTTGGCTAATAAAACATCTATAATAGCTGGTGTAGCATATAGCTTTTTAAGGGTATATCGCGTACCAGATACTTGTTTTGATAAGAATTTAGATATTATATATTGTGAAGATAGAGTATTAAAAAGGATATAATTGTAAAAAAGGTGAGATATGAAAGTTATTATTGTTGGTGCTGGCAAGGTTGGAAAGACTATTGCCAAAGAGTTGGCTAAAGAAAAACATGATGTTGTCCTTATTGATCAACAACAGGATGTAGTTGAAACGTTGTCTAACTCAATTGATGTGCTTGGAGTAGCTGGCAATGGTGCTAGTATGGACATTTTAATGGAAGCGGGCGTTAAGGATGCTGATGTTTTGATTGCGGTTACAGACGCTGATGAAATTAATATGCTATGTTGTTTGTTCGCTAAAAAGGCTAATGAAGACTTAAAGACTATTGCTAGAGTAAGAAATCCTATTTATACTAATGAGATTGGTTATATCAAGGAAGAACTTGGTTTAACGATGACAATTAATCCGGAGATGATTACAGCTAGAGAAATATCACGTTTAATTAGATGGCCTAGTGCGTTACAAGTTGATTCTTTTGTAAGAGGTAAGGTTGAACTTATTAGTTTCGCAGTAAAGGATAATAAGAATATTGTTAATAAATCAATTGCTCAAATTAAAAAAGAACACAATGCTGAAGTGCTTTTTGTTGGCATCGAAAGAAAGAATGAAGCTATTATTCCAAATGGCGATACAATCATTTTAGATGGGGATAAGGTTTCGGTATGTGGTACACCAATTGATACTAGTGATTTCCTTGATAAGATTGGCATTTATCAATCACCTATTAAGAATTGTTTGATTGTTGGTGGCAGTAGAATTGCTTATTATTTAACGCAAATCTTGCAAAAGTCCAATATTGATGTCGTTATTATGGATATGGATAGCGAAAGATGTGATTTCTTAGCGGAGAATCTTCCTGATGCCAGTATCATTAATAGTTGTGCATCAGATGACAATGTCTTAATTGAAGAAGGCCTTCCAGAATGTGATTCTTTCTGTAGTTTGACAGGCATTGATGAAGAGAATGTTATTCTTTCTTTATATGCCAAGACAATTAGTAAGGCTAAGATTATTACAAAAGTTAATCATATAAGCTATGATGGTGTATTAAATAATTTGGATGTAGGGGCTGTTGTTTCACCTAAAAACATTACCGCTAATAATATTATCGGTTATATTAGAGGCCTTAGTAATTCGGGTGAAAATGAAGTTGAGACTATGCATCGTCTTTTAAATAACAAGGCTGAGGCTTTGACTTTCTTGATAAAGGAGAAGACGAAGTCAGTAGGTAAGACGCTTGAGGAACTTAAGATTAAGGATAACTTAATTATTTGTGTAATCATTAGAAATGAGAAGATTATCGTTCCTAGTGGTAAAACAACAATGGAAATTGGTGATAATGTGCTTATTGTAACTACTCACCAAGGTCTTAATACAATAGAGGATATAATTGCTTAATTATGAATAGATCTTATGTTAGATATGTATTATGTTTATGTCTTGGCATAGAAGCTATATTTCTAATTGTTACTAGCGCTGTAGCCTTAATGTTTAAGGAGATGGATTGTTTTCTAGCTTACTTTGGAACTGGTGTAGCGGCGGGTGCGATTTCTTTGATTAGTCTTAGACATAAACCGAAATCAAATATCTTTTTCGCTAAAGAAGGATTCATGGTTGTGGCTCTTTCTTGGGTTGTACTATCAATATTTGGAGCTATCCCTTTATATATGCTAGATGAAGTTCCAACTTTTATTGATGGCTTATTTGAGATAGTATCTGGTTTTACTACAACGGGTGCCACTATTATGGATAATGTTGAAGGACTATCTAGAGCGACAATCTTTTGGCGTGCTTTCACCCATTGGATTGGTGGCATGGGCATGTTAGTGTTTGCCTTGGCTGTTTTACCGGGTGCTGAAGGTCGAGCTATTTATATTATGCGTGCTGAATCTCCTGGCCCTTCTGTTGGCAAGCTTGTTTCTAAACTTTCAAATACTGCTAAGATTTTATATAAGATATATACAGTAATGACGCTTATTCAAGTAGTTTGTCTATTACTTTGCAAGATGAGCTTATTTGATTCGGTTACTTTATCAATGGCGACAGCGGGAACTGGTGGCTTTGGTATCTTAAATGATTCTTTTGTTTCATATTCTAGTGCTGTACAAAATGTTACAACTGTCTTCATGATTTTGTTTGGCATTAACTTTAATGTTTATTACTTCCTTTTAATGAAAGACTTTAAGTCAGCCTTTAAATGTGAAGAAATGCGTTGGTACTTAGGCATTATCTTTGTTTCAGCTATTCTTATTGCGATAAATGTTTATCCAATATATGGCAATGTCTTTGTTACACTTAGACATTCTTTCTTCCAAGTTGGTTCAATTATTACAACCACTGGTTATGCTTCTTATGACTTTAATACTTGGCCAGAATTTTCAAAGACTATCTTACTAACTTTAATGTTTATTGGTGCTTGTGCTGGTAGTACTGGTGGTGGTATTAAAGTTAGTAGAGTTGTCATTTTGGCAAAAGATTTTAAGAATTCTTTAAGAAAATATATTTTCCCAAGAGAAGTTAAAAATATTCGTTTTGAAAATAAGCGCGTTGATAATGAACTGGCAAGTTCTATTCGTTCTTATATTTCAACATACTTTTTAATCTTCTTTGTATCATTAATACTATTAAGCTTGAATAATTTGGATTTCTTTACTAATTTTTCAGCTTTAGCATCTTGCTTCAACAATATCGGCCCAGCTTTTAATTTAGCTGGTCCAATGAGTAACTATAATTGTTTTAATTGGTTCTCTAAACTTATTTTAATTATTGATATGTTGGCAGGAAGATTAGAACTTATCCCAATGTTGGTTCTAATTTCACCAATTTTATACTTTAAACATCGTAAAATTAGGGTAATTGAAGATGAATAAGATATTACTTGTACCAAATCCTAATTTAAATGATTATGATAAGGCTATTAAGGATGTTTGTGATAAGTTATCTAATTTTGAAGTAAACATCTTTAAACATGATTTAAGCAATAATGATGGCTATAAATTGTTAGATGAAACTTTAAGGGATTGTGATTTACTTATTACTTTGGGTGGTGATGGATCAATGCTTAAGGTAGCAGAAGACGCCTATAATTTTGATGTACCGCTTTTGGGTATTAACTATGGTGGTATTGGCTATTTAACTAGTTTAAAAAAGGATGAACTTTTTAAGTTAAATGATTTAAATGAGAATTACCTTTTGGAAGAAAGGGGTATGTTAGATGTAAGCGTTGATGATAAAGATTATCATCATGTAGCCTTAAATGATGTGGTTATTTGTAAGAGCAATATTAATATTCCAATTAAACTTTTAGTAAACGACGATAAAACTTATTTTGCGGATGGTTTAATTATTTCTAGTGCGACAGGTTCTAGTGCCTATTCTTATTCAGCCGGATCGCCTTTAATTAAGGAAGGCCAAATAATATTAACACCTATTTGTCCAGTTGGCAGGGCTAGTACTTATTCAATTTATGATGATGATATGACTTTTAAGATAAGGTCAATTAGAGATAATCGTGATAAGGCTTTTTTATCTATTGATGGTTCTGATTCGATTATGGTTGATAGAAATGATTTGATTAGAGTTGAAAAGGCTAAAAGAAAACTAAAGATTGTGAGATTTAAGAATGATTGAAAGATTTGAGATTACAATAGATTGTTTAAGGGATGAGAAGAGATTTTTAACAATTTATACACCAGATGGTGATGATAAGTATCCTGTTTTATATATGATGGATGGTCAAAATGTTTTCTTTGATGAGGATGCCACATATGGCAAATCATGGGGTATGTATGATTATCTAATTGAAAATGACGTGCCTATGATTATTGTGGCCATTGACTCCAGTAGGGGTAAGCATAATGAAAGGCTTTGTGAGTATTCACCCTATGATTATGATGACTTTAAGTTTGGCTTTATTAAGGGACAAGCTAAAATTTTCTTAAAATGGCTTATTAATGAATTAAAGCCTTGGGTTGATGAAAACTATCCAACACTTAGTGATCGTCATAATACTTATATTGGCGGTTCTAGTATGGGCGGTTTGGTATCTTATTATGCTTTATTAAATCATAATGATATCTTTAGAGGGGGAGCTTGTTTATCACCTTCATTGTGGGTAGATAATGATAAGCTTGTAAAGTTGGCTAATAGGGCTAAAATAAATTCAGATACACTTATTTATTTAGATTATGGTTCAACCGAGGCTGGCAAGAATAAATTTGCCAAAAGAGCCTTTAATAGTTTTTGGAATTGTGTAGAGGCTTTAAGAGTTAAGCCACTAGACTTGAATGTACGTGTAATACAGGGTGGCATGCATAATGAAGCTAGTTGGGAAAAACAAGTTCCTGTATTTATAAATTTATTTTTAAAGGGGGATTAAATTTATGAAAAATTTTGTATTCATTTCGCCAAATTTTCCTAGCAATTATTATAATTTTTGTCGTGAGCTTAGGAATAATGGTTTAAGAGTATTGGGCATTGGGGATTGTCCATATGATGATTTAAATGATGAATTAAAAAGAAGCTTATTTGAATATTATAAGGTTGATTCATTAGAAAACTATGACTCTGTTTTTAGAGCTGTAGCGTTCTTTTCTTTTAAATATGGCAAGATTGATTATCTTGAGTCAAATAATGAATATTGGCTTGAAAGAGATGCAAGGCTTCGTGATGATTTTAATATTAATACAAGTTTCCATAGTAAGGATATGGAGTGTGTTAAGTTTAAGTCAAAGATGAAAGAGAAGTATAAATTGGCTAATGTAGCAACTGCTAGATATTATCTTGTGGAAAGCTATGAGGGCTGTAAGGGCTTCATTAAGGAAGTTGGCTATCCGGTCATTGCTAAGCCGGATAATGGCGTAGGTGCTGAGGGCACTTATAAGATTAATAACGAAGATGATTTAAAGCATTTCTATGGTACTAAGCCCGATTGTTTATATATCATGGAAGAATTTATTGATGGTACCATTGTTTCTTATGATGCGATTGTTGATTCTAAGGGTAATCCCTTATTTGAAACGGGTAATGTTACACCAGTATCTTTACTTGAGGTAGTAAATACTTTGGGCGATTCAGCCTTTTATATTAGAGGTGTCATTCCGGAAAATTTAAGGGAAACAGGTAGAAGAACTTTGAAGGCTTTTAATGTAAGAAGTCGTTTTGTACACTTTGAATTTTTCTGTTTAAAGTCTGATCAACATATTGGTAAAAAGGGCGATATTGTAGCTTTAGAAGTAAATATGCGTCCTAGTGGTGGTATTTCACCAACAATGATGAATTATGCCAATAGCGTTGATGTATATAAGATTTGGGCTGATATGATCGCCTTTGATAAGTTAAGCGTAGAGTATAGTGGTGAACATTGTTTCTGTGCTTTTGTGGGCAGAAGAGATGGTCTCAAACATAAGATGTCAGCTGAACAAATTCATAAGAAATATGGCTCAAAGATTGTTATGGAAGGAAGAGTTGAAGAAGCTCTTTCTGGGGCTATGGGAAACTACATGTATGTAGTTTGTCTAAATAGCGAGAAAGAGCTAAATACTTATTATAGGGATGTGCTTAAATTAGCCTAACAAATAAGGTAAGAAGTATCTTATTTGTTTAAACCACCAATCCCAATCATGGGCAACATCGCCTCCCCAATAATCAAACCAGGCGTTGATGCCCTTTTGTTTGAATTGGTCTTCCATAAATTTATAGGTTGGAACACCTTCTTGTTCCCAAGCACCTTGACCAATACAGAAGATGATTTTCTTTTGATTGTATAAATTTATATATGGATGGTCATTTGGCATATTAGGGATAAATAATTCAGGAGAATTGTTATATAGGTTATCATCACAATAATCGCCAAAGAAGTGTTTAGAGTTTAATACACCAGATAAGGCTAACATACCATCAAATAAATCCGGTCTTCTTAAAAAACAAATTGTTGCATGATTGGCACCCATTGAACAGCCAAAAGTAATTGGCAGTTTCTTGCAGGGTGCTTTTTCTTTGATATAAGGCACTAGTTCGTTAGTGATAAAGATAAAGTATTGTTCTTGTCTGGCACTAGCCCAACTTTTTTCGCCTTTACTAGACCAGCTTTCTTCATCGATTGAGTCAACTACAAATAATTGAATTTGTTCGCTATCGATATAGTCGCTAATTCTATCAATTAGACCAAAACTTTCATAATTATCCGCTTTTGAATCTTGCGTTGGAAAAGCTAAGATTGGTTGTCCATTAGTGCCATAAATGTTTACTCGCATGTCTTTATTTAAGATATTTGAATAATATAAGATACTTTCGATATACATATTTTCCTCCCTTTGGTGCGCTTAGTAGGAATCGAACCTACAGCCCTTTGAATCGGAATCAAATGCTCTATCCATTGAGCTATAAGCGCATTTATTTATTACTAGAGCCTAGTCCTCCGGTTCTAACTTCTTCAATTTCATCTTCAATAGCGGTATAAAACTTTAAGAAGATGCCTTGGACAAATCGGTCGCCTTTATTTAAGATAATAGTTTTATCTCCTTTATTAACTAAAGCAATAATAATATGCCCTTGGTTTAAGGCATTATAGTAATCAGCGTCAATAATACCTACAGTATTAGCTAGCATCATCTGATACTTAAAGCCAAGTGAAGATCGTGGATAAATATTTAAGACATAGCCTTCTTCCATGTAACATCTTATGCCTGTAGGAATCTTAACTAATTCATTAGGTTTTATTTCAATATCAAAAGGACACACAAAGTCATATCCTGCTGAGCCTTTAGTTGCCCGCTTGGGAATACTTATATAATCATAGTTATAAATTGTTGTGTCTAAAAAATCTTTACTATCTTTTAGAAATTGTTCCTTTGTTACTTTTTTAAATTGGCCGATATTCATAAAAATATTATAAATAATAATAATTTTTTTTAAAATAGACTTGTCAAACATCAAAAAATTATGTTATATTAAATAAGCGCTAAATAAGGCAAATATTTAGTGAATTGAAGAAGTACTCAAGAGGCCGAAGAGGAGGCCCTGCTAAGGCCTTAGGTCGGGGTTCCGGCGCGAGGGTTCAAATCCCTCCTTCTTCGCCAATATTGTGCAGATGTAGTTCAATGGTAGAACGCGACCTTGCCAAGGTCGACACGAGGGTTCAATTCCCTTCATCTGCTCCATTAGTGGTCACGTGGTGTAGCGGTTAACATGCCTCCCTGTCACGGAGGAGATCGTGGGTTCGATTCCCATCGTGACCGCCATTTGTAAAATTAGAGCTCATGTAGCTCTTTTTTTATGTTCGTATAATTGTGATATGATGGATTAGGAAATATTTGGAGGTAGTATGGCAAACGCTTGGAAAAAATATGCTGGTAATAAAGTTAAGCCAGTGATGGATTTTAATGCAGATTATATTAACTTTATGTCTATTTCAAAGACAGAAAGAGAAACCGTTACTAATGCGATTAATTTAGCTAGTAAGGCTGGTTTTAAGGATTTACTTACTTGTAAGAGGTTAAAGAAGGGCGATAAGGTTTACTACAATAATCGTGGCAAATCTTTAATTCTTTATGTAGTAGGAAAAGAAGGAGTAACAAATGGTTTGAATATTCTTGGTGCCCATGTTGATTCTCCACGTTTAGATTTAAAACAACATCCTTTATATGAAGATGGCGGTTTAGTTTTACTTGATACGCATTATTATGGTGGTATTAAAAAGTATCAATGGGTAGCTCAACCTTTAGCGTTACATGGCGTTGTATGTAAGAAAGATGGTAGTGTTAAACAAATCGTAATTGGTGAAGATGATAGTGATCCAGTACTTGGCATTAGTGATTTACTTATTCATTTAGCTGGCGATCAAATGAAGAAGACTGGTAGTAATGTGGTGGAAGGTGAAGATTTAAATGTCTTATTTGGTTCTATCCCGGCTACTAGTAAAAAGGATGAAAAGGATTTAGTTAAAAAGAATATCTTGGATATCCTAAAGAAGAAATATGATATTGAAGAAGATGATTTCATTAGTGCTGAACTAGAGGTTGTACCAGCTGGCAAGGCTAGAGATTATGGATTAGATAGAAGTATGGTTATGGCGTATGGACAAGATGACAATGTATGTGCTTATACTTCTTTAAGAGCTATTTTAGAAGTTAAAGATCCAGCAAGAACAAGTTGTTGTATCCTTTCTGATAAAGAAGAAATTGGCTCTGTAGGTAATACTGGTATGTGTTCAAGCGCCTTTGAAAACTCTTTAGCTGAACTTCTTGATAAGTGTGGTGAATATAGTGAATTAAATCTTAGAAGATGCCTAAGAAATTCAATGATGTTGTCAAGCGATGTTAGTGCAGCACATGATCCAAACTATCCTAGTGTAAGTTCACCAAATAATAATAATGCAGTATTTGGTGGTGGTATTGTATTTAATAAATATACTGGTTCTAGAGGTAAGGGTGGCAGTAATGATGCCAATCCTGAATTTATCGCAAAGATTAGAAAAGTATTAGATGAAAATGACATCACTTATCAAACAAGCGAACTTGGTAAAGTAGACCAAGGTGGTGGCGGTACAATCGCTTATATCTTGGCAAATAAGGATGTTGAGGTAATTGATGCGGGCGTGGCAGTTCAAAATATGCACGCTTGTTATGAAGTTACCAGCAAGGTTGATGTTTATGAAGCATATCTTGCTTACAAAGTATTCTTAAAAGACATGCAATAACATATTAGAAGCGCCTAACAATTGGGCGTTTTTCTATTGTTAGGGCAGCATTTAACATAAGGCTATGGAAAGATATAATAGTGATTCCAGAAATAATCGATAAAGTAGTTAGAATAATAATAGTTTTCATACAATTTCTCCTTTTAACAGGTATATCTTCTCATTATTTATGGTTTCTTATTAGGTTAAGAAAACTACAAATTTGTACCCTAATAAAGAATGGTAGAATATTAATAGATAGAACCTTACATATCTACATATAAAGGAGCTAAAAGATGAAATACAACGAATTTAGATGTCCAGATTGCGATAGTATTATGACTTCAAAATTTGGTAGTGGTATATTTGAATGTAAAAAGTGTGGAAAGAAATATAAGTTTAAAATAAAATTCTTTAAAACTTTAATATTCATCTTTATATTTATTACTATTCCCGTTAAATTAATTGATAGCGCTATAGCTAAACTTGATTTTGTACATTATAAGTTTCTTGTTTTGATAATAATTGATTTGATATATGGAGCTATTCTTCTCTTTTCTAGTCTATGCCGAATTATTTATGAAAGGTTTGAAATAATTAATTGGGTAGAAATTAAAGATAATAATTTAATTTAAAGTGTGTATAATTCTTTTATG
>CAVCDR010000011.1:0-8803 GCA_963601025.1 Agathobacter sp.
AATACCCGTGGTACAGTTAACTGTACTAGATGTGTATCATGCTCGACACACATAAAAAAACTTGATCTTTTACAATCAAGTTTTAATTTAAATATTAGCCTAACTTCTTACCGAAGAATCTTCTTTCACCCTTATGTTCGCTTTCAACTTTTGGTTCTTCTGTAACTGGGCTTGAATCTTCGCTAGCTTTCTTTTCAGGCTTAGGAAGAAGTTCCTTAGCACTTACATTAACTCTACCCTTATCATCGATTTCCATGACTTTAACTTTAATCTTGTCACCAATCTTTAATACATCTTCAGGTTTAGCAACTCTTTCATGAGAAATCTTAGACACATGAAGCAATGCATCTTGGCCCTTGAATAATTCTACAAAAGCACCAAACTTTTCAAGTCTTACAACAGTTGATTCATATACATCACCAACTTGAGCAACTCTTGCGATATCTTGGATAATTTCTTTAGCTTTATTAATCGTTTCTCTATCCATGTGGTAAAGAACAACCTTACCATTATCATCGATATCAATCTTAACATTATCGCATTCTTCGATAATCTTGTTGATTTGTTCGCCACCCTTACCGATTACATCTCTAATCTTATCAACAGGGATATTGAATGTATCCATCTTAGGAGCATACTTAGAAACATCTTTTCTAGGTTCCGAGATACAAGCCATCATATTATCAAGGATTTCTAGTCTGCCCTTCTTAGCTTGAGCTAGAGCCTCTTCAAATACTTCTCTTTTGATACCAGTGCACTTGATATCCATTTGTAAAGCAGTGATACCATCTTTTGTACCAGCTACCTTAAAGTCCATATCACCATAGTGATCTTCCATACCTTGAATATCAGTAAGAATTGAATAAGAATCACCAACTTCAATTAAGCCCATGGCAACACCAGCAACAGGAGCCTTAATTGGAACACCAGCTGCCATTAAAGACATAGTACCAGCACAAATTGAAGCTTGAGAACTTGATCCATTTGATTCAACAACTTCAGCAACTGTTCTAATTGCATATGGGAATTCTTCTTCAGATGGAATAACTTGTTTAAGTGCTCTTTCACCTAAGGCACCATGACCAATTTCTCTTCTACCAGGATTGCCCATTCTACCAACTTCACCAACTGAATAAGGTGGGAAATTGTATTGATGCATGAATCTCTTTTCATCTACTTCAGTTAAATCATCAATAATTTGATTATCACCTAAAGGACCTAAAGTAGTAACGGAAATAACTTGTGTTTGGCCACGAGTAAACATAGCAGAACCATGAACTCTAGGAAGTAAATCAATTTGTGAATTTAAAGGTCTAAGTTCATCTAAAGCTCTACCATCAGGTCTAATCTTTTCAACAGAAATAAGTCTTCTAACTTCATTAGCGATAATTTCTGTACAATATTCATTAGTTTGTTTAACTAACTTATCAATTTCTTTTTCACTTAATGAAGAATCTTCTTCGAAATGAGCTTGCATTTCCTTAGTGATAGATTCTTGAGCATTATAAGACTCTAACTTATCATGAATAGAAACAGCTTTTTCAAGTCTTTCCTTACCGTTAGCATTTACATATTCCTTAATTCTTGGATCAATTTCATATAGAACTACTTCCATCTTTTCCTTACCTACTTTGGCAATGATCTCTTTTTGGAAAGCACATAGTTCTTTAATCTTTTCATGTCCAAACATTAAAGCATCTAGCATTAATTCTTCACTTACTTCTTTAGCACCAGCTTCAACCATATCGATAGCTTGTTCAGTACCAGCAACAGTTAAATCAATTAATGAATTATTCATTTGTTCAACAGTTGGATTAACAACAAACTGACCGTCAACATAGCCAACTTTAACACCAGCTACTGGACCATTAAAAGGAATATTTGAAACGCATAAGGCAAGAGAAGCGCCAAATAAAGCAGCCATTTCAGCTGAACAATCAGTATCTACTGACATTACAGTATTTACAACTTGCACTTCATTTCTAAAGCCTTCAGCAAATAAAGGTCTAATAGGTCTATCAATTAATCTAGCAGTTAAAGTAGCGTGTTCTGAAGGTCTACCTTCTCTTCTTAAGAAGCCTCCAGGAATCTTACCTACTGAATATAACTTTTCTTCAAATGATACTGTTAATGGGAAAAAATCAGTATCCTTAGCAACATTGCTTGCACAAGCAGTTGACAATATAACAGTGTCCTCATAGCGGACCAACACAGACCCCCCAGCCTGTTTTGCGATTTCACCAGTCTCAACAGTTAAATTGCGACCATAGAAATCTAAAGTAAAAACTTCTTTCATTTAATCTCTTCTTTCTTTCTAACTCTTTGATTTTAACATAAATGTTTTGTATTTGTGCCAATTAGTGCTAAACAAGCGCTTATATAAGAAAAAAACATAAGAACCTGCTTATGTTTTTGATAATAATTAGTTTTTGATTAAGAAAGCAAATTAAAACATTCTTTCAATTCGCTATCAGAACTATATTTTCTCCACAACCTTTTAATAATTTCTTTATAATAAGTACCATCTTTTTTTAAATAGTCTGAAGCCGCTAATGTTCTTTGCTCAATCTCAGCTGTCTGAAGTGCGCTATCATAACAATAGCCAAGAACCTCATCACCTATTTTGTCAAAGATTTCAAAAAATATTTCTTTTTCGTTATCTCGTCTAGTCATGATTAAACGTTCAATCCCATCCATTTTCATTAATTTCTTTTTCAACGTTTCAACATCACTCAAAGATCTACTAATATCTTCATAGTTAATAGAACCATATTTGATTTTAAAAATAAAAGTAATGCACGCAAGTTGAAATGTCTTTCCATTTTTAATCATCGGTAATGTAGCACTCTCATCATATCCTCTAGATCTAATATCGCTTTTCAAAAATTGATCATAATAGTAGGATATTCTCAATATATCTGCAATTACTTTTTCATTAGCATCTTTTCCGAAAATCAAATAGTAATAATCATTCGAAAACATTTTTTTGGAATTACTTCTAGCTGAACCCGGCATTTGTAGAACAGATGCTAGGCTTAATTTTCCTACAGAGTCCATTTTTGTAACTTGATAAGGTTCGGCATATTGTCTAGGAGCCTTATCACCTTTTTTTGTTATATAGTAAACACCAACATTATTTAATCTAGACCTTAATTTAAGTTGTTCAACCGTATTGGCTTTTAAATCAGCTTCTTTAATAGGCTTTTGAGAATTGGTTGCATCAGCAATACCTAGTACAAAAGCATCTTTATCTTCTTGTGTATCTCCTTTGATTTTTACAATTTTACATTGTAAATAAAAGTCTTTGTAAATATCAACTTGAGAGATTCTGTTAGTAGTTTGGCCTCCATTTACAATGGAGAAATTAACTAATTTAAGTTCAGTTCCATCTATTTCGTAATCATCACAAACAATGACTATACCATTATTTTTGTACCAAAAATCATTAGGCGCACTTGTAATAGTTTCAGTTATTCCGTTGTCAACACTTTTTTGTCTAACATAATATCTTAAATTTCTGCCCAATAGGCCATTTCTTCTCCTTATATACAAATCTTGCAAAGATAACGCCGAAACATTAACTATAATTGAATCTTCATATTGTAAGAAATTATCTCTTTTATCAAGTGATAATTTATCATAATCAATATTTAAATTCCCATTCTCAGCCAT
The DNA here is from genome assembly GCA_963601025.1 of Agathobacter sp. Classification (GTDB taxonomy): domain Bacteria; phylum Bacillota_I; class Bacilli_A; order Erysipelotrichales; family Erysipelotrichaceae; genus Colivicinus. The sequence goes on from CAVCDR010000011.1 coordinate 3,673, forward strand.
TTCTATTTCCGATTCAATATCAGATCCACAATTTAATTCACACTCATATTCAGGTAACGCAGTTAACATTGTCTTTCTTAGTTTATTTATCTCCCTTTTATTTGAAGGCTGATATGAGCTAAACAAAACAACTCTAATAGCCCCATCATCTTCAAGCTGACTAGTAGCATTTCTATAAGCTGTTACAACCTTGTCACTATATTCTTGAATTCTATTGTTTTTTAAATCCTTTAAAGTATTTTTTATTTTTATAAATTCAGCAGCAATTGTGTCACTATTTAAAGGAGTATTCTCATAATACTTGCTTTGTATAATTATTACATCATTGCCTTCACTACTTGGATCATTGATAATTGCATCAATTCCGCCATCATTTGAACCATCGGTCAACCAATTTACTGCGACATCTTGATCAAATCCATTTCCATCTGCAAAATAAAAAAATTTAATACACATTTCAGTAAAGACATGGTAATCAAGATAATTATCAAAAAGAGGATAATGTCTTTTGAAAGAATTAATGTGGTCTTTTATAAATTCACTCATAAATTTTCTCCATTAAATATGAATAAATTATATTACCTAAAGATCTACAAGATCAAATACGTAATAATTTGTTAATTTGTTGATAATGTGTCCTTAAAAAAAATGTTTGTCACATCATTACGACAAACATTTGATTTAGATTAATTATATAAGCTTAACGCTACTCTACTTCTTTCCTTATCAATCTCAAAGACATAGACATCAATAATATCTCCTACTTCAAGATAATCATAAGGACTAACGTTTCTTTGTTTATTAGTAATTTTAGATTTATGAACTAAGCCATCATCATGTAAGCCGATATCAACGAAAGCTCCAAAGTCTACAACATTTCTTACAACACCTTGTAGTTTTTGACCAACATATAAATTATTGATATCTAAGATATCCGATTTTAGAATAGGTCCTTCATAATCGTCACGATAATCTCTTAATGGTTCAGATAAGTTTTTGATTATATCTGATACAGTATAGACATCGCTTTCATACTCATTAGCGATAGCCTTTACATCTTCTTTTTCTAAAGCTTCTTTAAGTTCTTTAGAACCAAGCTTTAAATTTGAATATTTCTTTAGAATACCTTTAGCTAACTTATAGCTTTCAGGGTGAATAGATGTTACATCAAGTGTTTCTTTGCCATCTTTAATCCTTAAGAAACCCGCAGCTTGTTCAAAGGCTTTAGCGCCAATCTTATTAACTTTCTTGATTTCACTTCTTGAATTAAATAAGCCATTAGTATTTCGATAATTAACAATCTCATTGGCACTTGATTTATTTAAACCAGAAACATGTTCAAGCAATTCCTTAGACGCGGTATTAATATCCACACCAACTCTATTAACCGTTTTTAATACAGTAAAGTCTAATTTCTCATCTAATTGTTTAGCAGGTAAATCATGTTGATATTGGCCTACACCGATTGATTTTGGATCAATTTTAATAAGTTCAGCTAGAGGATCTAGAACTCTTCTAGCGATAGATACAGCACTTCTTTCTTCAACATGTAAATCAGGAAATTCACTTCTTGCGTTTTCACTAGCCGAATAAACCGAAGCACCAGCTTCAGAAACTAATGTATATTTAACATCTAAATTATTATTTCTAACAACATTTGCCACAAAGCTTTCTGATTCTCTACTTGCTGTGCCATTGCCTATTGCAATTAAGTTAACATTGTATTGTTTAATAAGTTTAAGCATAATTGTTTCTGCTTCTTTAACTTTCTTAACTGGTTCATGTGGAAAAATCTTATCGATATGTAATAATTTGCCAGTTGAGTCAAGTACTGCAAGCTTGCATCCCGTTCTAAATGCTGGGTCAAAGCCCATAATACAATTAACTCTAACAGGGGCTTGAAGTAATAAGTGTTCTAGATTATCCGCAAATACTTCAATCGATTTATTAGAAGCCCTTTCAAATAAAGCAGACCATACTTCGTTTTCAACACTTGGTAAAGCTAATCTATCTAGCCCATCAACCACTGCATCATATACTACATCTTCACAAATTGAGCTTCTATCTTTTGATAAGCCTCTATAACAATATTCGTATAAATATTCTTTATTGTATTCAAAAGAAATAGTAATTACTTTTTCTTTAACAGCTCTATTAATAGCCATAATACGGTGATCTTCAATGTATTTTAGTTTTTCTTTATAATCATAGTATTTTTGATAAACTTGTCTTTCATCTTTGGCATCTTTTTTAAGCTTGCAAACGATAAAAGAATAATTATTTAAAGAATCAGTAATCTTTTCTCTAAACTTAGGATCATCACTTACTTTTTCCGCAATTATATCTTTGGCACCTTGAATAGCGTCTTCTACAGTTTTTACTTCGTTGTTTAAATATTTAGAAGCTTCTTGTTCAAGATTCCCTTTATATGGAAAGCCTAACATGAAGTTACATAATGGTTCTAGTCCTTTTCTAATAGCTTCCGAAGCTCTAGTCTTCTTCTTTTGTTTATAAGGACGATAAATATCTTCTACTTCTTTTAGTTTAGTACAAGCAAGCACCGAATTCTTTATTTCTTCAGTTAGCTTGCCTTGCGTTTCAATTATCCTTAAAACATCTTGTTTTCTTTCTTCAAGATTTTGTTGATATTGATATTCCTTTTCTATCGCGAAAATTTGTTCCTCGTCAAGATTTCCAGTAACTTCCTTACGATATCTAGCAATAAATGGTACGGTAGCGCCTTGTTCAAGTAAATCTAGGGCAGCTTTAACTTGGCTGTCTTTTACTTTTAAACTAGAGGCAACATAATTTATTAAATCCATATAAAACACCTCGCTAGAATATTCTAACAATTATCTAGATAAATAAACATTATTGACTTTTTATAATTTATTTCAATTTAAAACAATCCATTATTATCTCTTCACACTTTTCGTAGCCGATAATCGAGCTATTAAGTGATAGACCATAATTTCTAGCCATACCCCATTTTTGTTCAGTATAGAAGTTATAATTTGTTCTACGTCTTTTATCAATATCATTTATCATCTTTTCAGCTTCGGTTTCATTAAGATTATAAAGTTTAGAAATTCTATCAATCTTATTTGCCATATTGCCACATATAAAGACATTTAAAACATCATCTCTATCCTTAAGAATATAATCAGCATTCCTACCAATAATCACACAACTCTCTTTTTCTGCAATTTCTAATATTACTTTTCTTTGGGCTTCATACATAATATCTTCTATTGATTTGCCCGTACTATCTCTTCCTGAAAAAGCATAGCTAAACAATCCCTTCTTAGAAGATAGTTCGCCTTTTTCTTCAATATACTTTCGTGATAAACCTAACTCTTTAGCGATTTCTTCAATAATATCTTTATCATAGTAAGCAATGTTTAATTTCTTAGCTACTTCTTCGCCAATAAAACGGCCACCACTACCAAATTGTCTACTGATTGTAATAATTCTATTTGCCATAAGTTTTCCTCCTAGTCCAAAACTTCAACTTTGTTTTTTATAATTCTATTAAGTAATACATAACCAACTAAACAAGAAATGATTTCCGTGATTGGAAAAGACCACCATATTAAAGAGATGCTCGCGCTACCGTTTTTTACAATGTTCGCAAAGATAGCAGCCAGAGGTAAGATGATAATTAATTGCCTAAGTAAAGAAATAATTAGTGATTCAATGCCTCCATCTAAGGCTTGGTACATCGCTTGATAAGCTACATTGATACCAGCAAAGATAAAACTGATGGAAATAATACGCATCGCGCTTATAAAATATTCTCTTGATAGTCCAGCATTAAATAAGTTTGCGAAAAAGTTTGGGAAAACTTCGGTAATAAGCATACCAAATATCATTAGAATAGCTGTATATAAAAGGCCATACTTAATGCCATCGTTAATTCTTTTCTTAGAATGCATGCCATAGGCAAAAGCAATAATTGGTGTAATGGCATCCCTTAATCCAAAAGCTAAGAATAAGACGAATTGTTGTACCTTATAGAATAAGCCATAAGCAGTTTGAGCTGATGGATCAAACTTCAAGATTAAGTTCATAACATAGACCATAATTGACATTAGGGCTTGCGAAATAATGGCTGGTAAACCAATTGCGTAGATTTCTTTGATAATTCTTAAATCTGGTTTTAAATACTTTAGGCCATGTTCAAATTCTTTATTTAACTTAAGATGAAATATAAAAAGCAATAAGGCCGATGCTACTTGTCCTATGACGGTTGCATAAGCTGCGCCTGCAACTCCCATTTCAGGAAAAAAACCTATGCCATAAATCATTAATGGATCTAGAACAATATTAATTAATGCGCCACTTACTTGTCCTATCGTTGAATATAAAGAACGTCCCGTTGCCTGCAAAAGCTTTTCAAAGATTGAAAAAAAGACATTGCCAAAAGAAATAAGACAACATATTCTAAGATAACTTGTTCCCATAGAAATCACTTCTGCGTCAACAGTTTGCGTTGAAATATAAGCTTTTACACCAAATAGGCCAAACAATAAACAAATAATATAAATGACTATCGCAAGAAACAAGCTATTGCCTGCTACTTTAGCAGCTTTCTTATCATTTCCTTGGCCTAATGTTCTAGCTAGTAAAGCATTTGTGCCAACACCAGTTCCCACACCTATCGCAATCATCAACATTTGAACAGGAAATACTAAAGTTAATGCATTTAAAGCCGCTTCGCTTCCTACTTTCATGTTCCCCACAAATGCACTATCTACAATATTGTAGACAGCTTGTAGAGCCATGGATAAAATCATTGGTATGCCCATTTGAATCATGAGTTTATTTACCGGCATATCCTTCATTTTGTTACTTCCACTCATTTAATAATCCTCCCTATTACATAAAAAAGTGTGCACTTATTCATAAGTTGGACTTACGCTATAAGCCACACACTTTCTTGATGTATTCTAAATTTAAATTGTACCGTTAATGCACAAAAAAACGAGTATCAAACCGGATTTACGCTATCCCGCAACTCGTTCTTCGAATATTTTATTTTTCTTTTTTTGAAAAGTCAAACGAAACTTTTCAATAGATCGTGTAAAATGGTTGGGGAATTAAAAAAAGCGATATTCCTTTATAATTGAAT
>CAVCDR010000012.1:0-15196 GCA_963601025.1 Agathobacter sp.
ATAGAAAGGCTCTAAACTTTCAAAAACTTCCTTTACTGCATTTAAAAATTGTGTTTCGCCCTTAGCGTTATCACATACTTGTTTGTATGCGTTTTTTACATATTTATTTTTCATTTCATTTCATTTCTCCTAAATATTATTATAAAGCGCTTACATTGAACTTGTAAATGAATTCAAAGTTATCCTAAAGCTACATCAAGCATCATCATCAAGACAAATCCAAACATGAAAAAGATTGTTGCTGCATTAGAATGTTCGCCTTCTGACATTGAGGGGATGAGCTCTTCAACTACCACATAAAACATCGCACCTGCAGCAAAAGCTAGTAGATAAGGAAGTAATGGAACAATAATTCCTGATAATAAAATTGTGATAGCTCCCGCAATAGGTTCAACAATTCCTGACAACATGCCGTTTATAAAGGCTTTTGTTTTACTTTCGCCATTAGCCTTTAAAGGCATTGAAATAATAGCTCCTTCGGGAAAGTTTTGTATCGCAATACCAATTGATAAAGATAAAGCACCAGATAAAGTAATGGTGGTAGAACCTTGTACTAGTCCTGCATAAAGTACACCTACAGCCATGCCTTCTGGAATATTGTGCAATACTACTGCAAGAACCATCATCGTTGTTTTCTTTAAATTAGTTTTAGGCCCTTCTATACTTTCATCCATATGCATATGGGGTGTTATATGATCTAAAAGTAATAGAAATAACATGCCTATACAAAAGCCAATAGCTGCTGGAAGGAATGTTAGTTTGCCTAAATTTTGAGATTGTTCAAGACACGGCTGTAACAACGAAAAGAAACTTGCTGCCACCATCACTCCCGAGGCAAAGCCTGTTAGTATTTTAATAAGCTTTTCATCTAATTCATTTTTTAGAAACAATACACAAGCTGAGCCAAGCGTTGTTCCTAAAAAAGGAATAAGTAATCCTTGTAATACAATAATATTCATACACTTATGATATTTCATATTTTTAAGATTATTAATTTTACAATCCACATAAAAAAATCCGTTAGTATAACTGGCGGATTTAAGATAATGATTTGAATAAATAATTAAGCTACACTATAGATTCTAACTTTAGGATCTTCACTCCATAATGGTTGAAGGCCTACAAAGACATCATTTTTAAACATATCGCTACTTAAATAAGCTTTTGCGTTTTCTGCGCTATCAAAGCCATGTAAAACTTGAACATCTTCATCTCTTACTAATAGATCTTTAGTTAGAGCACCCTTAATAGTGTCCAAGAATGGTCCACGATAATCAGTATAAACTTTTGTGGCAGCAGGACGGTTAGAATCTGAAATCTTCATCGTGATTTCTAGATACGCCTTAACAGTATTACAAGAACAACTCATTTTATTTTCCTCCTTTGTTCCTTATGGCTTAAGTATATTTAAGTAGCTAAAAGATAAGAAGATATAAACTAATTTAAAAGTTACTAATTAATTTAATAGTAACTATTATTATTTTTTGTTTTATATAATTTGGGTATGTATAAGAAGAAATTAGAAGATGATATTAGATGCCCCTTAGAGTATGGCTTACAAATATTCGGTGGTAAATGGAATTCAAGAATTATTTGTGTATTAGCGGCTAAAAAGACTTTAAGATATAGCGAACTTAGAAAAGAGATGGTCAATATTACCGATGCGGTATTAGCTAGTGCATTAAAGGAACTTATTAATAATCAAATTATTGAAAGAAAATCTTATGATGAGATTCCCCCTAGAGTAGAATATTCTTTAACCGAAAAAGGATTATCTGTTGTGCCAATACTGCAAAGTATTTGTAAATGGTCAGGCATCTTTTATAAGGAAGATGGTAATAATACTTTGACACATTGCCAAAAGTGTGACCATCGTTAGCACTTTATTAAGACTTTAAATAAGATAAATCATATATAATGAGCTTACATGGAGGAACAATATGCAATATACATCATCTAAAGCGAATAAGCTTTTAAAGAAGCTTAATGAAGATTATGCTACTCTTGTTTTAAAAGAAAATGATTTAAAAACATTTAGGGCAGCAGTTGGTGAAAACGTTGAATCAGTAAGACCTGAATATGATTATGTTTCTTATAAGGGAAAGTTAGAAGAGCTTGAAAAACAAATAAGAATTGTTAAACATGCAATAAATATATTCAATACAACAACCATTGTAGAAGAATTTAATATGACTATTGATGAGCTTTTAGTATATATACCTGAGCTTACAAGTAAGAAAAATAAGCTTCAAGAAATGCGTTTAAAGGCTCCTAAAAAACGTGTTCAATTAGAATATGGTAGAAGCAGTAATATTATCGACTATGAATATATTAACTATGATTTAAAACTTATTGAAGAAGATTACAATAAAGTATCTGATGAATTGGCTAGAGCTCAATTAGCTTTAGATAGTGTTAATAATAAAGAAGTAATCGAGATTAATATTTAATCTTTTTCCTTCAACTTGATTCTTACTAAACTAATACGGTTTTTGTATATGTTTAAAGGTAATGTCAAAGTTTATAGATTTGTTATGAGTTATTAATTAAGGTTTAAGGAAATATAGAATTATATATTCTAAATCAAGTTGTAAAAACTTAAAAGGCGGCTGAAGTATAGGTTACAAGCCGCCCTTTTTAATTAGAACAATGATACTTGATTAGATTCATCAAGTTCATCTAAAACATGTAAATCACTTAGTTTTTTAATTAGAGTATTAGAAAGTTGGGTTCTATCACTTAAGTCTTCCTTAGATAAGAATGGTCTTTCTTTTCTAGCTTCTACAATACTTTCGGCAACGTTACCACCAAGGCCATCAATTACTGCAAAAGGTGGAATAATCTCATGATCATTATCAGGATTTACTCTAAATTCTGTGGCATAAGACTTATATAAGTCAATATTAGTCATATGATAGCCTCTAGATACCATTTCATAACATACTTCAATGGTATTAAAGATATCCTTTTCTTTTTTAGTAGCCGGATTATCTCTAGAATTCATCTTAGCTTGAATTTCTTTCATACGTGCATAGATACTATCCGCATCCTTAACCATTGTCTCTAGCTCATAGGCATCACATCTAAGTGTAAAGTAAGCTACATAATAGTATGCTGGATGATATACCTTAAACCAAGCAACTCTTACCGCCATAATACAATAAGCTACCGCATGGGCCTTAGGGAACATATATTGAATCTTTTCGCATGAACCAATATACCATTCTGGTACATTGTGTTCTAGCATATCTTTCTTATAATCTTCCCACTCTTTACATTTACCCTTGGCAACCACACCCTTTCTAACTCTTTCCATAATGGTAAAAGATTCAGAAGGATCTAGTCCCTTATTTTGTAAGTAAACCATAATATCGTCACGACATCCAATTACTTCTGATAGCGGAATACCTTGTTTAATTAATTCTTGGGCATTGCCACTCCAGACATCGGTACCGTGCGATAGACCAGAAATTTGTACTAAATCAGAGAATACTTTAGGACGGGTTTCTTCAATGGTATTACGTGTATTTAAAGTACCAAATTCTGGTAATCCACAAGCACCTGTTTCCTCATGATAATTTGGATTAATAATATCTAAAGCTTTAGAAGAAGAAAATAGCGATAATACTTTCTCATCATTCATTGGTATTGTTTTAACATCAATACCCGATATATTTTCATATAGTCTCATAACGGTAGGATCAACATGTCCCAAGATATCAAACTTTAAGATATTATCCGAGTAATCATGATATTCAAAATGGGTTGAATGCCATGGTGCATCTTTATCATTGGCTGGAAATTGGATAGGTGTTACATCTTCTATTTCCATTGTATCTGGAAGTACAACAATACCACCAGCATGTTGTCCTGTTGTACGCTTAACACCTGTGCATCCTGCAGCTAGTCTATCTTTTTGGGCACGTGACATATTAGTGATACCTTTTTCCTCGCAATAGCCGCTTACATAACCATAGGCCGTCTTATCCGCAACGGTTGAAATTGTGCCAGCTCTAAAGACATTATCCTTACCAAAAATCTCGCGGGTAAATAAGTGTGCTTTTGGTTGATAGTCACCAGAGAAGTTTAAGTCAATATCTGGAACTTTATCGCCATTAAAGCCCATGAAAGTTTCAAATGGAATATTTTGACCATTACCCTTCATAGTCTCGCCACACTCCGGGCATACTTTATCAGGGGCATCAAAGCCACTTGTTTTATCTTTAATCCACTCAAAATGATGACATTTAGGACATACATAATGTGGTGGTAAAGGATTTACTTCGGTAATACCACTTAATGTAGCAACCAGTGATGATCCAACAGATCCTCTTGATCCTACAATATAACCATCATTATTAGAACGTTTAACCATTAAGTGACAAGTATAGTAAATAACACCATAACCATTACCAATAATGGCGTTTAGTTCTCTTTCAACTCGATCTTTTATGAATTGATCACAATTCTTGCCATATAAACGTTCTTGTTCATAATAGACTAGTCTTCTTAAGTAGTCATCAGCATTTATAACCTCATCAGTATCTAAAAAAGGTTCCTCAAATATACGACATTCTTTAGCCTTTTTAATCGCATCTAATACTCTAGGTGGTTTTAACTCATCTGAGAAAGGTGTAATATTTTCACACATATCAGCTATTTTATTAGGGTTTTCAATTACTAGCTCATGGATTAGTTTTTGATCTTCTAGCCAACTAAAACAATCAAGCATTTCTCTAGTATTTCTAAAATGTTGATCAGGTGTAATTTGTTTAGCGCGTTTTTCCTTATCAAAGACAAATAGTGGATGATGCGCTCCACCAATAGCTTGAGCACTAATATAAACATCTCTTAAAATCTTTTCTTCAGGTTTTATATAGTGAACATCACCAGTGGCTACAATAATCTTATTTTGTCTTTTAGCTTCTTCAATAATATCTCTTAAGTAATCTTTTAAACGTTCAACGGTAAAAGATTCTCTATCGCGATATAAAGGACTATAGTTTTCAAGCGGTTGAATTTCAATATAGTCATAAAATGATATAGCCTTAGCTAAATCTTCTTTTGATTTGGTTTGAGCAATTTCAAAAACTTCGCCATTAAAACATGCTGTACCAATCAAAAGATTCTCACGATATTCTTCAATTGTATTTTTAAAGATACGTGGTTCGGCAATAAATTCAGAGCTACTGTCTTTACTATTAGCCTTACCAAAGACAGCAAGTTGATCTGTGTTAGAAATAGAAATAAGCTTAAATAAAGATTTTAAGCCAACTCTATTTTTACATAATATCGTTGTGTGATAAGCTCTAGTCTTAACAAAGGCATCTTCACCTTGATAATCCTTTAATTCATTTAATGTATTAACGCCATTTTTAGCTAAATCTTTAAGCATTAAGTTAAAGATTTGAGCTAATACTTCCGCATCGTAATTCGCTCTATGGGCTACTTCTTCATCATATGATACGCCATATTGTCTAGCCATATTGCCTAGTCTATAAGCACGTCTTGTCTTAAATAAAGATCTTGATAAGTCTAAAGTATCGATAACTGGATTAGTAAGTTTTGGTAGTCCTAATCTATCTAGTTCAGCATTTAGAAAGTTATAGTCAAATGATGCATTATGGGCAACTAGTACTCTACCTTTTATAAAGTCTAATATTTCATCTTTGCATTCTTCAAATGGTCTACCTGATTCAATATCAGCATCGGTAATATTAGTTAAGCCTTTGGTAAATTCACTTAATTTAAAAGGCACTTTTACAAAGAAATCTTTATATTCTTTTACTTGTCCCTTATACATTAAGACGGCACCAAATTCAATTACTCTATCATATCGATTACATAATCCTGTTGTTTCAAGGTCGAATACAACATATTCTTGTTCGGCTAATAAATCATCGGTAGAGTTATAGACGATATTAAGGTTAGGATATACCATATTCATTTCACAGCCGTATAAAAGTTTGAAATCAAATGGTTCTTCCTTATCAGCACCTTTTTTAATGCCCTTATAAGTCAAATAAGCTTCATGGTATCCTTGTAAGTCTAGATGATCAGTTATTGCGACCGCTCTATGTCCATATTTATAGGCTGCATTAACTAAATCCGTTGGCGAAGATACACCATCCATTTCACTTAATTTAGTATGAGCATGTAGTTCTACTCTTTTTTCTTTTTCATCATCAACTAATGGATAAGGGTCATCGATGTATTCAACTGCATCTATTGATAATTCATAATCATTAGAGAAATTATTAAATTGATAATTGCCATAGGCAACAATCCACTTACCTTCTTTATTTTTAGCTAAGTCTTCTTTATTAAAACGCTTGCCTTCCATCATCTTAGCCACACAAGCATTAGTTGTATCCTTTAAGTAAATAATTTGAATGGTAATACCCGTTTTAGTCTTACGCTCATCAATCTTAAAGATTTGGGCGGTAAGCTTAACATTGTAGGCTACATCCTCTAAATCATCGATAATTACTTCTTTATATTCAACAGCTTTTCTTTTATAGTTATTAAATTTAGGTTTATTATCACCATTATAATTATTTTCCTTTGGCTTATTATTAAAACTTGATTTTTGGTCACTAGCCATAACTGGTAAAGGAGCTCTTTCTTCAGCCTCCTTATTTTCGATCTTTTTATAATTTAAATTAATTTCCTTGCGATAGCCAATATCATAAAAAAACAGTCTTAAATCATCAAGATAATTACCATCTTTTAAATAGGCTTCTTCATCTACATAAGAAAGTAAAAAACCATCATCTTTTTTAACAACGATATAGTCTTTATAACCATCACAATTTTCTTTAAATAAGTCTAAATATTTATCAATTTCTTTTACACTTAATTCATCATTTTTAACTTTAAAATATAGCTTAACATTAAGCCCTAATTCTTTAAAATAATTAAGTGTATCTAAATATAAATGGCTAGGAAGTATTGCATCATTTTCAATTTTTAAAATTAATAAGTCCTTACTTTTTTGATATAAGACATCTATTACCTTAAAGCCATTAAAAAAATTAGCATCTTCACTAGAATATGCCTTGGCATTTATTAAATCATTAATATCAAACTTATTCATTTCCAGCCATTTTTTCCAGTGCCGCCTTAGCAGCGTTTTTCTGTGCTTGTTTCTTACTACTTCCTATTCCATAGCCATAAATCAAGTCTCCAATTTTTACCGCAACTTTAAATTCAGGTTTATTACTAGGGCCTTTGGCATAAACTAATTCATAATCAATTGATTTTCTTGAGTCAGCTTGTACATATTCTTGAAGCTTAGTCTTATAGTCATATGTTGATTCGTCAATCTCTTTAATATGCTTAAGCATCAACATATCTAATAATTTATAAGTATTAACAATATCCGTATCTAAATAAACAGCCCCAATAAAAGCTTCAAACATATCTGAGATAATAGAATCACGATTTCTACCACCGGTTTTTTCTTCACCTTGGCCAAGTTTTAAATACTTATTTAGTTCAAATTCTCTTACTACTTTAGCCAAACCTTTTTCACAAACTAGATTAGCACGTCTAGTGGACATGATGCCTTCTTTTAAAGGTGGATCTAATTCATATAGCCTTTGAGCAGAATAGATTTGAAGTACAGCATCACCCATAAATTCAAGTCTTTCATTATCATGTATCTTTCCCTTATGTTCATTTACATAAGAAGAGTGAATAAAAGCTTGTTCAATCAATTTTGAATCATTATGTACTATTCCATTTTTATCTAAAAAATCAAAAATCGTCATAGAAATATTATACATTAATCAACAAATCTTGTTGTCATCAACTTATATACATCATCATAAAATTTTTTATTAGAAACATCATCTAAATTGTTTATGATTGTCTTACTATCTTGTTTACAAGCTTCAATAATATTATTGTCATTAAAGATATCGCCCAATATAAAAGCCGGTAAGCCTGATTGTCTAGTACCCAAGATATCACCTGGCCCTCTAAGTTTTAAATCTTCTTCGCTTATCTTAAAGCCATCATTAGTTTTTTCTAGTATCTCTAATCTTTTTAGCGTCTCAGCATCACTACTACTAGTTAAAAGATAGCATTTACCTTTTTTGTCACCTCTTTGTACACGCCCTCTTAATTGATGAATCTGACTAAGTCCAAAGCGATCGGCATCATAGATAACCATAACGGTGGCGTTTTTTACATTGATGCCTACTTCAATAACTGTAGTACAAACTAAAACTTGAATCTTGTTTTGGTTAAAATCATCCATGATGATATCTTTCTCTTCACTAGTTTTTTTGCCGTGTAAAAGTCCTACATTATAAGGTTTAAAGACATCTTTTAAACTTTGATATAAGCCATTTACATCTTTGCCACCATAACTATCACTAGCCTCTATTGCCGAACCAACAATGTATATTTGATGGCCCTTATCTAGTTCTTGTTTTAAGTCACTTAAGATATCAACAATACTGTTTCTTTTAATCAGATAAGTATCACATCCCTTTCTGCTTGAAGGAATAGAGACAATACTTGAGATATCCATATTGCCATATAAACTATTAGCTAGAGTACGAGGAATTGGGGTGGCCGACATTAGAATAAAGTCAACGTTCTTACCTTTTTCTTTTAGGGCTCTTCTTTGTTTAACACCAAAACGATGTTGCTCATCAGTTATGACAAGACCTAAATTATTAAAGATGACATCTTCTTGAAATAAGGCATGCGTGCCAATAAGAATATCAATATCCCCATTTTTTAATCTTTCTTTTATTTCTTTACTATTTTCGCTATTTGAAGTAAGAAGTTCAATCTTTATTTCATCCTTAAAGCTTTCTTTAAAAGAAAGATAGTGTTGTTTAGCTAAGATTTCAGTTGGAGCCATTAGCGTTCCACTATAGCCACTTAAGTAGTTAGCATATAAGGCAATCATTGCTACAACTGTCTTACCGCTTCCCACTTCGCCTTGTATTAAACGATACATCGGCTTATTACTTCGCATATCATTTAAGATATCTTCTACGGCCTTATTTTGATCAATCGTTAAGGCAAAAGGAAGTCTAGTAATAAAGTCATATAGTTTATCTTTATCAAAGTTTTTCTTTTCTTTGATATCGACTTTATTATTATCATTTAGTATTTCTAAAGAAAGATAAAATCTTAAAAATTCTTCATATTTTAAGCGTGCTAAAGCTTTCTTTAAAGCTAAAGAAGAACTGGGAAAATGTATATTATATATAGCATCGTTTAAGCTACATAGACCATGTTTTTCCAATAAAGATAAAGGAATATAATCATCAATCTTATTTACTTTCTTTAGAGTATATTCAATTAGTTTTCTAATTTCACTTTGTTTAATTCCTTCTTTTAAAGAATAAACCGGAATAATACCTAAAATATCATTTATATCTTTAGTATAGAAATTTGTAGCTGTAACCTTATTTCTTCCCTCATATTTGCCAATTATCGTAATCTTATGATCATTATTAGTTTTAATCCAAGGCCGATTAAAAATTGTTACCGTTAACTCTTCCTCTTCATAAAGCACTCTAAAAGAAGTTTTAGATAGCTTTCCTTTAAATCTAAAGGTTGTAGGATAACTAACTAGTTCACCTTGAAAGACTACCCTATCGCCTTCTTTAAAATCACAATAATGTGTTAAAGAGTTTTGTTCATACTTAAAAGGATAATAATGCAAAATTTCATCACTATCATGTAAGTCTAAACGATTACATATTTCTATTCTTTTATCAGTAAGCTTTAGTTCACTTAATAACATACTTTAATTATAGATGTTTAGCTAAAGATTTAGCGATGCCATCATGATTATTATCATCAGTTATTTCATCAGCTATTTCTTTTACACAATCTTGGCCATTTTTCATAGCTACACCAATACCTGCAAGCTTTAACATTGGGATATCATTTTCCGCATCACCAAAGGCAATGCATTCACTAGGTTTAATGTTTAATTTTTCTAGGGCAACCTTTAAAGCATTTCCTTTATCAATACCTTTGGCAGTAAACTCATAGTAGAAATTGGCCGTAAACATCATTGAAAGTCTATCAGTAAATGGTTTAGACATATCCTTATATACTTTCTTCAAGTATTCACTATCAGCAGTAGTAAGGATTTTATTTTGTGGTAAGCTTACATATTCTTCTAAGCTTTCTACTTCCATTAATTTAAAGCCATTCATTCTAGCTTCATATTCAATGACATTAAACTCTCTACTTCCATCTTTAATATTGCAATTATAGACATCTTCTACAAGCATATATTTATCGTTGTATAAAACTGGAACGACATTAAAGTTTTTCATATGTCTTAATACTTCTTTTGATGTATCAACATCAATTGTTACATCGACGTAGCATTCATTATTTTGACAATCAATTACTTTTGCGCCATTAAAGCATACAAAAAGTCCATGATTGTTACGCATATCTAATTGATCACCATATTGATATATTCCCTTAGATGGTCTACCGCTGGCAATAACTAACTTAATGCCACTTTCTTGAGCCTTTAATAAAGCCTTCTTTGTATCATCTGTAATAATCTTCTTATCATTGGTAAGTGTACCATCAATATCTAATAAAATAGCCTTAATTCCCATATTCACTCCTATATTTTAACTACCTTATTTTAATTTAAACAAAAGAAAATTAATACCTAGTTCTATCCTTTCAAGAGAAATCCTTAGTACCACTCATCAACCCTAGGTTCATCTCCTAGTTCAAACGCGCCATACACACCTATGTTTTCCTGATACTTGGTTTGAACTTGTTGTTCAGGTGTTAGTTCTTGATTTTCTAACTCATCACCTAGACGTGTTGTTTCATTTTGATTATTAGCGTCTACGTTATTATTTGTCTTTTCACCTAGAGAATATCTAATATCTTGGGTGCTAGTTGGCTCGTAATTATCCGCTAGTTTAAATTGGTTTGAATTAAATACGGCATAGACATCACTTATTCCGTCACCATTACCCTTGTACTCACCTGACGTGTCGTATATATCGGCAAACTTAATTCCGTCATACTTTGGTTGTTCATTCAATGTATATTTATAATACTTATTGATTTCTAATACCGCCTTAACAACATCATTTGTAGTAACGTCAAAATCACCATTTTCAAAACCACCAAATATAGAAAAATCACCTGTGTTTTCTAAATAATCAAGGTAGTCTTTATCAACTTTCTTATTATCATCAAGTACTTTTTCAAGAAGTATATCTCTTCCGCCCTCCTTGCCATGACTATATAGTACTCTTGTAATATAAGCCATTACAAACGGGTCATTTGTAAGAAGTTCTTTGGTTTCGTTGCTTAAATTTTTATTTAGCAACAACGCATCATAAAAGCCCTCAATATTATTCCCAGTCATTTGATTATACTTATTGATTAACTGTTCGTTATTGAGTATTTCTTCTACTGCATTTACATAATTACTAACATCAACTTCATGATGTTGTAACTGCATCAATTCATTCCAATCATTACCGTTTCCCTCTATAACATAAGGGTTCTCAAGGTTTAGATAACCACCATATTGATAACCTTTTCTATAATTACTAATTTCATTATCAAGCCTATCAACCTCGCTTTCCATACCGTCCTCACCTTTGATGTTGTAATATTCTTCTTCAAGCCTTGGTAAAGCACTAGACCTATTCTCATAATAGTTTGTCAGATCGTTGTAATTACTTTTTGTAACTTCATGATATTTATTCCCACTATAAGTCCCTGAAACATCCTTATCACTAGAAAAGAATATAACATTATCGTTTCCAAACCTATAAGTGCCTCTATCACTTTTTGTGCTATCGAATTCAGAGAATAAATCACCGTAATAGTGTGTAGTATGATACACTTTTTCAAGATTACCGTTCTTATCAACTGCCTTACTATTTTTAAAGTATTCTTGTTGTTGGGGCGAAAGTTTCGCACCTGTTGAGTCGATATTTGGCATAGAGTTTTGAGCATTTAAAAAGCCACTATCTGTGGCATTTTGTGATTGTACTTTCTTATAAGGAATATAGCCATAATCACCAGTATCAATTGCTTGACTTATTCTTTGGTTTGCGTAGTTGATGAGGCTTTCGATTTCGGCATTGCTACCCTTACTTGTACTCTCGTTGTTGTTTTGGGCCTTAAGCTTTTGTCTCTCGTCCAACCATTCTCCATACAAATTTCGTCTATCATTGCGTTCAATGAGTTCGCTGTATGTTGGGTTTGCTTCGAAGCTAACATAATTTCCTCCTAACTTCTCTTTTAAATTTATAATAGTATTTTTAATATGTTCTTTATTTAAATCAAATTCTAATATCTTTAGCACATTTTCTTTGGTGTCAATAGTATAGTCTTGAATACCTAATGTATCTAAAGCATTTTGAATATCATTGCTATTGTTGAAACGGATTGCTAATTCAACAACGTTGGCGTTGTCAAAATCATTCACATACCTCATTGCAACAACACTTTTTTGATTTTCGTAACCGATATCACCAAGTATAGAGGCAAATAGTTGAGCTTGTTTAAAGTCTCCGTCTAATTCAAAACTGTAAGATAATTCTCTAACAGCACGTCCCTCATCTTCATTGAAGAAACCACCAACATTTTCCGTAACGTTTTTGATACTAACGCCTAAATTTTTGGCTACTTCATTCGCATTATTTCTAAATGTTTCATCAACCGCTTTATGCACTTCCTCGTAATTACTATCAGTAACCCCTGTTTCATAATATGGGGCTACAGTAACATAACTTGACTCAATGTTATCGACTACACCTTTATTATTACCATTGATTTTATTATTCTGCAAGCCAATTTCAGAATTATTATTATCGTACACACCCTCTTGTGTACTAGGGGTGATATTATCATTTAAAAGATAAGAGATCTGTAAATCTCTATTGTTCATATCCAGTGATACACCGCCTTGATAACCATTTGACTTATATTCTTCAAAAGCACGTTTCCAAGCATTTTCTACTCTTGTAGCCTCACTTGAAGAAAACATAGACTTAACATTATCAAATAGTTTTAGTGCGATATTACTATCATAATTTATCAAACGCTTGATAAATTGTTCATTGCCCATATTCTTCTCAACATATTTAGCCGTTATTTCACTATCTACAAAAGGTGTAACGTCCTTATATTGTTCAGTTACTTCATTGACAATGCCTTTATACTTACTATCGTCTTTTATCATATCAACGAAGTCTTGATATTTATTATTACCCTCTAGTAAGTGTGTCATTTCATGAGCCAAGATTGCACTTTGGGCTGTATCTGAATTAGGATTGATAACTATTTGTTCATTTACCGTAAAACCATTTACTTGATATTCACTGTCACCAAATTTTATATCATCAATACCGGTATCAAAGACTACATCAAGTCCTAACTTATTGGCGTATTCACTAATCTTGATTGTATTTTCTCGTGCACTATCACTTAATCGTTCAAATTGGTTGATATCCATATCAATGCCATTTTGATACAACATCATTTGTGTCATGTAGTCTACATTGGCACTTACTTCATTTAATTTAGCCGTTAGTTTAGCATTTTCTTCTACATTTGGTACAAGTGCGTCAGCAGTTGTATTTAAAGCGTCTTGGTTAGTAAATACACTCTCTTGTGTGTCTAACTCAACTGCTCCTGCCGTTAGACTATATATAAGCTATTTTAAAAAGCAAAATTTATGTTATAATTTACTAGCAATCCCCGAATGGCGGAATGGCAGACGCGCACGACTCAAAATCGTGTTGGAAACAGTGTGGGTTCAAGTCCCACTTTGGGGACCATTTTTATTATTAAGGCTCTTGGTTAAAGAGCTTTTTAATTTTTTGAAAATAATCAAAATAAAAGCGATAATCTAGCCGTTATCAGGCTTCCACTGTCAACCGACTCTAGTTTCATCGCTTTATTTAATAATGGGTGTTATGTATAAATATTATTTACTTCCTGTATTAGTAACTTTATATACACAAGCTTTCTTAGATTCAGACCAAGTCCAATCTTTAGACTTCATATATTCCTCACAAGTTATAGCTTTTAACAAAGATGAAGATTCTTCATTAGTAACTTCTTCTTTAATCTTTTCAAATTTAGCATATATATTGGTTGTAGAAGTAATTGGATTATCAAAATTATATTTTTCGGTATATTCTTTATTTGTATACCATCCGATAAAGTTATAACCTGTTTTTGATATAGTGGGTTCTATAGCTTTATCATCAGTTTTAACTATTTGTTTATCTATTAGATTATCATCATCATAGAAACTAACCGTATAACCAGCATTTACATTAATCAAAAAATTCCATGACAAATTATTTCCACAATCATATGTATACATTACTTGGTTTACTCCATCATCTACTTTCAAAGTATTAGTATTAGGATCAATCTTTCCACCATTCCAATTAGAAGCTTTATTTAAGTCGAAACCTTGTAAAGCTGATAAATCAAACTCATTGTTTTCATCAATGACGATAGAACAAACATTGTCCGACAAAACGAAAGTAGTCAATTTTGTATTATTAGTTAAATCAAGTGAAGACAAATTAGTGCGAACCAATTGCAAAAAATTTAATTCTGTATTATTGCTTAAATCTAAAGATGTTAATGGCATATTGTAGCACTCCAAATGCTTTAGTGATTTGTTTTTACTTAAATCTAGTGACTTAATCTTATTAGAATCGCAACCAAAAGCTTCTAATTTTGTTAGTTCTTCAAGAGATATTGAACTAAAATTATTACGACTGCAAGCTAAAAAAGTTAATTCTTTATTGTTTTTTAAATCTAAATTGGTTAATTGGTTATTATCGATATTTAAATATTCTAATTTTTCATTATTGCTTAAGTTTAATGAAGTAAGTTTATTGTACTTACAATCTAATATTTTTAATTTTGTATTTTTACTTATATCTAGAGAACTTATTCCACAATTACTACACATTAACTCAATCAATTCAATATTGGAGCTTAAATCCAAAGAGCTAAGATTAATATTACCAAAACAATCTAACTTTTCTAGTTTTGTAAAATATTCAATTCCCTTTAATGATTCTATGTTTCTAATGGAGCAATCTATCTCTTTTGTACCAGCAATCTCATCAACACTTAAAGAATCACCAAATCTACCCTTTATATAATTCCTAAAATTTTCATCAGGAAAAGTTGT
>CAVCDR010000013.1:0-22903 GCA_963601025.1 Agathobacter sp.
TATTTATTTCCGCCATATTTATCTATTCATCCACGACTTGCTTTATAGCTATGAAATAATAAGCACCACCAAAATAATTAAAACTATCATAATTCTTTAGCCATCCAAATCATATTGAACCATTCATTAAATTTATAGCCACAATGTTTAAAAGTACCAACTAGTTCAAAACCTTGTCTTAAATGGAAATGGTAACTTGCTTCAGTTGAATATTTGCTTTTCTGCATAGGCATTGTGATACAAGCGTACACATTTATAATACCCATTTGTTTCAATCGTTTTTCTAATTCTTCATATAAAGCCTTACCATAGCCCTTTCCTCTTTGTTTTGAATCTAAATAAATAGATACTTCTACATCATATTTATATGCTTCTCTACTTTTAAAACTATTGGCATAAGCATATCCAACAATTTTATTTTCATCATCAATTATTTTGATATATGGGTATTTACTAGAAATAGTTTTAATTCTTTTTTCAAATTCTTCAATACTAGGAACTTCATACTCAAAACTTATAGCTGTATTTTTAACATATGGTCCATATATTTCAAGTAATCTTTTTGCGTCTTTAACATTTACATCTTCTATTTTCATAATCTCATTATAAATAAAAAAGGATGCATCGCACCCTATAAAGAAAACTTTTTGATTGCTTCTTTAAACGAATCTAAAGCCTTAGTATCACCATCTTCAATGGCGTGAATTATACAATGTTCCATATGTTCATTGATAATTTCTTTACCAAGTGAATTTAAAGCACCTCTGCAAGCTGAAAGTTGAATCAAGACATCAGCACAATCATCATCATTTTCTATCATTCTTTTCACTTTTTCTAAATGTCCAATAGTTTTAGATAAACGATTAATTTGTTTCTTTTTCACTTCAGGTGAATGATAATGATTATGTTCTTCCATTCTTATGAATCTCCCTTAAGCCTTCTACCTCATCACATAAATCTTTTACAGCACAAGCATCACAATCATTTACCATGAGCCCTTTTAAGATGTGATCGATAGTATCGCTAATTTCTTTTTTCTTATTGGCAAGTTTTACAAATTCATTAAATAAGTCGCATTTACCAACAATAAATATTATAGTCACATTATTTACATAATTTAACTTTTTATACTCTTTTAAATATGCACTACCAATTTGGGAGAATGATGCCTTTAGTTCTTTAGAAACTCTAATTCTTTCCTTGCCACCAACGCTGGTTCTAAGCATATAGCCTTTTGGTGATACTTTATATTTGACTAATTTAATTTGTTCAAGTCTATCATATAAAGCATTACCATTTAACTTATCATCTCTAACATTTAATAAAGTGATACGCATAAAATCTTCATTGACATCTATTTCATTTATATCTTTGCCGCATAAATAGATTTTATCTTCTATAGCTATATCGCTAGTTGACAATTCAAAAGAAAGAGAATTATTTTCACCAAGTTCATACGCACAATCACTTTTAAAAATCATGTTGTCAGAGCCAACATCTTCAATTAGATTACTTGTGATATCTAATTGTTTTAATTGTAATTGTTTTAAAAGATCATAAACCTTTTTTATTTCATCATCAAAAAGGACCATTATAGATGACGGTCCCTCTTTTGTTTTTCAGAAAGCTTTTGAATTGGCCCTTGTAAGGCAGCAGTAAGTTTCATATCTAAATTAAAGAAATAGACAATGAAAGTTAATGGGAAAAATATTGCCAAGATAATAAGTATAACTTTGATAATTTGTAAAATAGTTTTCATTAACTAGCCAATCCTTTCTTTCTTGCGAATTCTGCAGCACCTAAGGCACCCATTAATTGCGGGTCAATTGGCAAATCAATTACCTTTAAATTTAATACTTGCTCAATAGCGGCCTTTAAGCCATCATTTTTAGCGCAACCACCAGTTAAAGTAATTTTGTCAGTTGCACCAGCTTTTTTAGCCATAACGAAACATCTTTTCGCAACCGCAAGTTCAATACCGGCCGCAATCTCATCAGTTGGTTTGCCCTCACCTACAAGTGAGATAACTTCTGACTCTGCAAATACTGTACATTGAGAAGTAATAGGAATGATATTTTTAGCCTTTAAAGATAATTTAGAGAAATCATCTAGGCTCATTTCAAAGGCTCTAGCCATTGCTTCAAAAAATCTTCCAGTACCAGCTGCGCATTTATCATTCATGGCGAAATTAAGCACCGTTCCATCTGTATCTACCGCAATGCCCTTAACATCTTGACCGCCAATATCAATGATTGCTTTTACACTTGGATCAGCTACATGTACACCCATAGCATGGCAAGAAATTTCTGAAATATTTTCATCAGCGAAAGGCACTTTATTTCTTCCATATCCTGTACCAACTAAATAGCTTAAGTCTTTTGGGCTATTTAAATCAGTTACTTTACTAACAGCTTGATTTAAAGCATCATTACAAGAATCAATAGTATTAATCTTACTTCTAATAGTTACATCACTTACTATCTTTCCATCTTCATCTAATATTACACACTTTGTATAAGTACTGCCTGAATCACATCCACCAAAATATTTCATTATTACCACGACCTTTCATCTTCAATTACTTCTAGAGAAGGATCAATAGGTTCTTCTCTTAAAACTGTACGCATATATTTGCTAACTTGGTCTCTAATTGCTTGCTTACTTGTAACGCGAGGATCAAACAAATCATGATTTACCCAAATCAAATGAATACCCTTTTCTCTAGCCTTTTCTTCAAATTGACCATGCATACCATCTAGTGCCTTACAAGCCATATGCTCCCAAAGAATTACGGTATCAGCTCTAAATTCTTCACATATCTCCCACAAGTCATCTAATAATACTTTATAACCACCATGAGTACGATTACGCATAATCATATTTTCAGTAAGCCAAGCCATATCATAGATAGCCTTTTCTCTATTTTCTGGAGTATCTTCTTCAGCTATCATATCAGTATTGATCATAGATAACATATCTGTTAAAGGAACAATACCCCAACAGTTTAATAGCCATACTAAGAAATCCATATAGAAATGTGATTGAACACCCCATACAATAGCTCTATGACGATATTCTTTGGCAAGCATATTTTTATTTTTATAAGCTTCTTTAGCAATCTCTGTTATCTTTTCATCAGCTTTTCTAAATAAGTCAACCTTGCCACATACCGCCATATAGTTTGTCTCTGTATATAGTGCAAGATTGCCACCAACAACCTGTGGATAATCAGTCTTGTTGATATCTAGCCATTCCATACGGGCTCTAGTTGCGATATTAACTCTTTTAGCGCACTCAAAGTAATATTTCCAATCCCATTTTTCGCCAGTTTTTTCTTCAATAAACTTAATACAGTTTCTAATTTCCTGAGCAGCATATTCTTGTACATCATCTTCCTTATGACGTAAAGGTGCAGCTAATTGGAAACATGGTACACCATCTTCAAGTTCAAGACGCTTAGAAATAACGCCATTGCCCATTAAAGAGCCATCACAAGTTGTATTACATTGTACAGCACAAGCACCAAGCACTGGGAAATCATCCGCAATAGAGACACCAGCTTCAGCTTCAGGCATTGGACATACATCGCCTGGTAAGCCATATTCTTGAGCTATATCGATGTATTTTTCAGCAGCATGTTGATTTAAAAGAACGGATACATATACGGCAGGAGTTTCTCTACTTAATCCTTTTAAAGTAGGAAAGCCCATCATAACTGCAGTCATTTCATTTTCATCTAATAAAACAACCTTATCAGAGAACTTTTTATCTTTGCCTACGTTTCGATCACCTTTAAATAATGAATCCAAAAGTTTGGCAACATCATAAATGATGATATCGAATTCTTCATGTAATATTCTAAGTTGAGGTCCTCTTAAGCCTTGTGAGAACTTATCAACCATCATAGGTACAGCCAAATAATTTGACATCCATCTATATCTAAAGAAAGCTTTTATATTTCTAGGCTTTATTATAAAGCCAGCCAATTGGCCCATAATATATAGCCATCTAGAATAATCATACAAAGTATCCTTTAGGCCACGCCATTCACGTCTGTTGTAAACTTTACCACCAGAATAGAAAGAACCAAAACTATCTTTTCCAACTTCTTTAGCCATTATTTCTTTCCTCCTAGTTTCTTTATTTCAATACTTTCAACAAACGCTTGTACTCTTGTTCGTATTTGGCCGCTGCCACCATGAGCGTATGGTCTATCAAGTTGTAGTACTGGATAACCATATTTTTCTCTTAAATCAACAGTACCAACCATTCTTTCATAAGCCCAAGGATCACAGAACTTAACTTGCTCATAGATAATGCCATCAGCCTTATATTCCTTAGCGATATCAGCCACATATTTTCTTCTGCCTTGAATCTTATCTTGATTCATCATACGTGGACATTGACATGCATACATATAGTTACGACATATTGCGGTTAAAGGATCTTCGCCTTCATTTACCACAATCTTTTCTCTTCCGGGGAAGGAACCATAACAGAATCTATCTGCACATACATAGGCACCACAATCTTCAATAGTTTTGATGAATTCCAAATCATCAACTTCACTACCAACAACTTCCACTCTTACTTTATATGGACACTTATCATCCGGCTTTCTTGTCTTTAATTCCTCAAGTGTTTCTTCAAGAATTGGAATAATATCATCCTTAGGGCAAGAATATGAAGCTAAACACAATACATGAAATTCATGTCCAGTGATTGTTGGATTATCTAATTTGCGGAATTGGCCAATTTCTTGAATTAGTTCACATACTCTATTATGTTTATTAACAGCATCTAGTAAGACTTTATCGCTTATATCGATACCAAACTTTTCTTTTAAAGGTGTTAAAATATGATTCTTACATTGAAGGATATATAGATTTAAACCATTATCATCGGCTTTCATTGGAATTTCCATATATTGATAGAAGAAATTATCTTTCTTCATCGTATGCAATAATTCCATGTTTTCAATACATCTATTAAGCATTGAACAACCATCTGGTGTAATCAAACAATCAAGGAAGTTGTAACCACCTTCAATAGCCCTTTCAAGTAAGGCTCTAGTATATTCGCATAAGAAATTAGTCATATAGTATGTACTAATATCAAGTGAGCCACTTCTAGGAGCTCTTAGCCTAATAGAGAAACAACCATCCAAATTAAGCAATGGTTCAGGCACGTTATAGCATGCATAACCGATACACTTATTACCTTTTTCTTGAGAAGCTTTTACATACTTGTTTTCACTATCTTCTAAAAGTCTCTCAAGCTCAAACATGTGCTTTAAATCTTTCACTGTACAATCCCCATTTCTTTTAACGCTTTATAAGCACCCTTATAGATATTTGAATCATTAGGAATATCAAGCACTGATTTTCCTAAGATATCGTATTCTTGAATTATTTTATCTTCACCAATTGCGCTTAGTAGTTTCAAATCACCTAAATCAATATGTTCTACTAAACTTAAGTCAGAACAACGATTGATAATAACACCAGCCTTTTCATACATTACAAGCTCTTTAGCTACTTTATCAATTGTCTTTATTACGTCAATTCCTTTTTTAGAGGCATCACTTACAAAAATAAGATTATTTACTTTTTCCATTACTCTTCTATTGATTTGTTCAATGCCTGCTTCCCCATCAATCACTACATAATCAAAGTGGTCTGCCACCATCGTAATTAAATCTCTTAAATAATCATTGACCGAACAATAGCACCCACTTGATTCTGGTCTACCGATTGCCAAAAAAGAGAAAGTATCTGTTTCAACTAGCTTATCAAAGATTTGATCCTTGGCTTCATGAAGCATTTCAATTGCCTCCGCATCCTTTCTTTCATCAGCTAGTTTAATGAAATCTTCTCTAATGTCATTAATCGTTCCTGACTCTTTTACGCCTAATGCGGTAGCTAAACCAACAGAAGGATCGCCATCAATGGCTAATATCTTCTTGTCAGGATATTTTTCGCATAAAATTTTAATAATGGTTGCCGAAAGTGAAGTCTTTCCAACACCACCCTTTCCACATAAGGCGATAATTTTATTATTCATATATACCCCCATATACCTTACATATAATTATATATTATTTTTTGTTCAAATTTTCACAAACATTGTTAAAATTATAGACTTTAAATATAGTATAATTACATCGTTTTGAGGTGCTAAGGATGAACGATACGTATACAAATCCACTATGTACTAGATATGCATCTAAACAGATGCAAGAAGTTTTTTCAAACAATAATAAATTCTCTACTTTTAGAAAACTATGGATTGCATTAGCTGAGGCTGAACAAGAACTTGGTTTAGACATTAGTGACGAACAAATAGAAGAAATGAAGCAGCATATTTATGACATCGATTATGAATATGCTAAAAAAGAAGAAAGTATATTAAGACATGATGTAATGGCTCATATACATACTTTTGGCAAAGCTTGCCCTAAGGCGGAACCAATAATACATCTTGGCGCTACTAGTTGTTATGTTGGCGATAATACCGATATTATTATTCAAAAAGAAGCTTTACTTCTAATAAGAGAAAAGCTTGTTCAATTAATTAATAATCTATGTAACTTTGTAGAAAAATATAAAGATTTAGATACTTTAGCTTATACCCATTTTCAAGCCGCCCAACCTACTACTGTTGGTAAGCGTGCTACTTTATGGTTACAGGATTTAATGATGGATTTAGACCACCTAAATTATTGTCTAGATAATTTAAAACTACTTGGTTGTAAGGGCACTACCGGTACTGGTGCATCATTTCTAAAGTTATTTAACAATGATGGACAAAAAGTATTTGAACTTGAAAAGATTATCGCAAACAAGATGGGCTTTAAATCATGTTACTCAGTGAGTGGCCAAACTTATTCAAGAAAAATTGATTATTTTACCCTTTCGGTATTAAGTGGTATAGCTCAAAGTTGTCAAAAGTTCTCCAATGACTTTAGATTATTATCACATCTAAAAGAATTTGACGAGCCTTTTGAAGCAGGACAAGTTGGATCAAGCGCTATGGCTTACAAAAGAAATCCAATGAGGTCAGAGAGAATATCTTCTTTATGTAGGCTTGTAATGTCATTAGAATTAAATCCGGCAATGACAGCTGGATATCAATGGTTTGAAAGAACTCTAGATGATTCAGCCAATAAGCGTGTTTCAATTCCCGAAGCTTTCTTAGCAGTTGATGGCGTATTAACTTTATATACAAACATTATTAATAATTGTAAGGTTTATCCAAGCGTTATAAATAAACATCTAATGGAGGAACTTCCTTTTATAGCTGCCGAAAATATCATGATGGAAGCTGTAAAAAAAGGAAAAGATAGACAAGAAATTCATGAGCTCATTAGACAACATTCTTTAGATGCCTATAGGGCAATTAAGGAAGAAGGCAAAGATAACGATTTGATTGAAAGAATAGAAAATGATGGCCGCTTTGGCTTATCTAAACAAGAAATAGAAGATATCTTAAAGAATGGTCATTTTACTGGTTTAGCTTCCGTGCAATGTGAAATGTATCTAAAAGAAGTAAGAGAAGAATTAAAGAAGTATAGTGATATCTTGGATAAAGATATTGATATAAGTGTAAACGTATAAGGAGGAAATATATGTTAACAGCTATCGTAGGAATTAACTGGGGTGATGAAGGAAAAGGAAGAATGGTTGACCTTTTATCTTCTGATTATGATGTTGTATGTCGTTACCAAGGTGGTAATAATGCAGGACATACCGTTGAAAATGAAAAAGGAAAATTTATTCTAAATTTATTACCTTCCGGCATCTTAAGAGAATCAACTGTAAATGTCATCGGTAATGGTGTTGTAGTTGATATTGAACATCTTGATAAAGAAATCAATTCTTTAAAGGAAAAAGGAATTAAGATTACGCCTGAAAATTTAAAACTTTCAGATAAGGCAACAATTTGTATGCCATATGATAAGGCTCAAGATATCTTAGAAGAAGAAAGATTAGCTGATAAAGCTTATGGTTCTACTAAAAGAGGTATTGCCTATGTATATGGTGATAAATATATGAAGAAGTCACTTAGAATGGCAGACTTATTAGAACCAGAAACATTGGAAGGAAAGCTAAAAACTATTGTTGATTTTAAAAACGTAGTATTAAAAGGATATGGTAAAGATCCTGTATCACTTGAAGAATGTTTAAATTGGTTAAAAACATATGGAGACCATATCAAGCCTTATATCACTGATACTTCTTTATATCTAAACAACGCAGTAAAAGGAAATAAAAACATTATGTTTGAAGCACAACTTGGTGCACTTAGAGATATTGATTTTGGTATTTATCCATATACTTCAAGTTCCACAACACTTGCCGCTTATGGTCCAATTGGTGCTGGTATACCTGGTGTTAAACTTGATACTTCAATTGGTATTATGAAAGCTTATTCATCTTGCGTTGGTGAAGGACCATTCACAATCGAATTATGTAATGACGAAGGTGATGCCTTAAGACAAGCAGGTGGTGAATATGGCGCTGCAACTGGCAGACCTAGAAGAGTTGGCTACTTCGATGCAGTAGCTAGTAAGTATGGTTGTAAAGTACAAGGTGCTACTTATCTTGCCTTAACAAAACTTGATGTCCTAGCTTATCTTGATAAGATTCCAGTATGTGTAGGATATGAAATTGATGGTAAAGTTACTACAGACTTCCCTACTGATGACTCATTAAACAGAGCGAAACCAGTATATGAAGTATTAGATGGCTTTGGCGATGTAAGCAAATGTCGTAAATATTCAGATCTTCCAGAAAACGCTAAGAAATATATTGAATATCTAGAGAAATTAGTTGAAACTCCTATTAAATATATTTCAGTAGGACCAGAAAGAGATGAATATCTAGTTAAAGAATAGTAATAGTATTAATTAGGGCTTCTAAAGCCCTTTTTATTATGTTTATATGCAAGTTTATTTATCACCTAAAAAGGCACAAAATTTCCAAAACTATGTTTTTTTATGAGTTGTGGAAATTTTGTCAGATTATTTACTCATTAATTTTTGTAGTTTTAGTTCCTAAAATATTTAAAATTACACTCAATAAAAGGCATGCTAAGGTTACACAAACCCAGCCATATCCTTGATTATATAAGGGAAGTTTATTGGCTATATTACTTATAGCGTTAATTTTTAGACCAATTTGTTCTAGAGAATAAATAATACTCACTATTGCGGTTGCGGCGATCACTAATGGATAGACGAACTTATTATTTGTCCATAGTTTATGACTTAAGCCTAACAGTATTAAAACAATCGAAATTGGATAGATGGCGTTTAATACCGGAATAGAAATACTTAATATTGTATTTAAACCTTGATTACATATTAAAAACGAAAATATTACAATTGCATATACCCACTTAGTGTAAGTCATTATCGGGAACTTATCCGCAAAGAAAGCTGATATTGAATTAATTAAGCCGACACATGTTGTTAGACAAGCTAAAGTAAAGATTGCCGCCAATATTATGGCGCCAAAATTGCCATATAATTGATAAACAATATTTCTTAATGTTATAGCACCATTTTCGCCTACCGCATATACACCTGATGAACACATCCCCATATATGACAGCATCACGTAAATAATAGCTAATATAGAACCCGCATATATTCCAGCTTTTACCGTATTTGTTAATTGATCTTTCTTATCATTTAGACCAAATGATTTTAGAGTTGTTGAAATAACAAGTCCAAAGTTTAAAGCGGCAATAGCGTCCATAGTGTTATAGCCTTCAGAAAAACCTTTTAAAAATGGAGAACTTAAATATTCATCTGTAGGAAGTCCTATTTGTTTATCCCCCTTAAGTAAGAAACTCACAAAAAGAAAGACTAATAGAAAAAGTAAACTAGGCGTTAAATAACGGCCAATTCTTTCAACAAGTTTATTGGGCGTTAAGCAAAGCCATAAGGCAATAAGAAAGAAAATTAAAGAATATATAAACATAAATAAGGCTGTATTTGTACCACTTGGAAGATATGGAGAAACCGCCATTTCAAACGGAAGAGAAGCAGCACGAGGAATGCCTAGCCCTGGTCCGATAGCTAGATATATTAGTAAGGCAAAAAATAAGCTGAAATGTTTACCTACATTTTTTCCTAGTTTATCTAAACCGCCAAATTCAGCCACCACAATTACGCCTAACACTGGCAAGACTACCGCTGTAATTAAAAAGCCTAGCATTGCCATAAAAGTATTATTTCCTGCACTTTGTCCTAAAAATGGTGGAAATATTAAATTTCCTGCACCAAAGAATAAAGAAAACAACATAAAGCTTATAAGTAACATTTCTTTCTTGTTTAATTTCATATAACCTCCCAATAAACAAAAAACACTCACCTACTATGAGACGAGTGTCAATAGACTTTCCCGCGGTACCACTCAAATTGTGTTATCACACCTCTTTAGGTTCCACCAAACCCTAGACACTAACGTAGTCAAACGATGTTTCTTACTAGTTTCAGAAAACACAGCTTATAAGTGATACGATAATCGCTATTGTTTGTCAATTTTCACCAAACATGACTCTCTTTAAAACCATTCACGAAATCCAGTCTTAATCAACGCTTTTCTACATTCTAACAAAATTATTTGTGAATAGAAATATTAACGCTATCTTTCTTGATGTTTAATTGTTATTTTTAAAAATTTAAAAAAATATGAAATAAGCTGTTGCTTTTTCAGTTAGCATATGCTAACCTAGTATATGTAGTTAGCAAATGCTAACTGGAGGTACTATGTCAGTTAATGAAAAAGTTAATTTCTTAAGTAAATGTAGTAAGAAAGAAAAGTTAGCTTTTTGTTTAGCTAGTACATGTGCCCCAGTTATTAAGGGTTTAACTGTATCAAATACTCTAACAGTTAAAAAAGGCGAATATAAAAACATTAAGAAAATGTTGAAGAATACTTGTTTAAACTGTTATATGTTGTATTCAAATAAGACTAATGAAGTTGTCTTAATAACTAGAACTAATGAATTAATAAAATACTTAAATGATGATTTAGTATCTAATTATCTTAAAGAATTTGGTTATGATGATAATTCATTAGACTATGTAATTGAAAAGTTAGATGAGAGATTCAACTGTTTCTATAACAATAAAGATTGTTTCCCTCATGAGTTAGGCTTGATTCTAAATTATCCAGTTGAAGATGTAAGAGGCTTTATTAGAAATAATGGCGAAAATTCGTTGGCTTGTCGATATTGGAAAGTTTATTCAAATTTAAATTATGCTCTTAAAAAATTTGAAGAATTTGATAAAGCATTTGAAACTTGTGTATATGAAATTGTAAACGGCTATGAAATAAATGAAATTATTATTGGAGGTAATGCATGATTAACGTTGTATATTGGACAATGACTGGAAATACGGAAATGATGGCAGACGCTATTGGTGAAGGCATTAAGAAAGCCGGCAAAGAAGCGAACGTCATCAATGTAAGTAATATTGTTGCGGATGATTTAAAGGATGAAAAAGTCTTTGCCTTAGGCGCTAGTGCAATGGGTGCAGAAGAACTTGATCCTGAAATGGATGAATTTGTATCCGAAATTGAAAAAAATTGCGCAGGTAAAACAATTGCCCTATTTGGTTCATATGATTGGGGTGATGGTGCTTGGATGGCTAACTGGTGTGACCGTCTAAAAAGTAAGGGTGCAGTAATCTTGAATGATAAAGGTTATATCACTCGTTTAACACCAGAACAAGACGCCTTGAGCGATCTTGAACAAATTGGTAGTCAGCTAGCAAATTGCTAACTTACTATATATACTTTCCCCATATGTTTAAAAAGCGGGTAACCGCTTTTTATTCTGCCTCTAGATTTTCTCTAGCAACAGCCAACATTAATTTAATTCTATTTTCTTGATTTACTTTAGTAGCGCTTGGGTCATAATCAATCGGAGTGATATTAGCTTTAGGAAATTTAGCTCTTAAAACATTAATAACACCTTTGCCGCATATATGATTTGGCAAACAGCCAAACGGTTGAGCACACACAATATTTCCATAGCCACCTTCAATTAATTCAACCATTTCACCTGTTAAAAGCCAACCTTCACCCATCTTGGTACCCAAATCTAAGATGCCTTCAGGCTTTTTCATTAAATCATAGAATGAACATGGCGCATAGAAACCATATTCCTTCATAATATTAGACATATCGTTTCCTACTTTATTTAAGAACTTTAATACTTCGCCCGATATCTTACCTAAAGTTTTCGACATACCATATTCTTTATAATCTCTATAGTTGTTTGCACAACAATATTCGATATAACCCATAAGCCCTGGCATATTCACTTCACAATCTTGTGATTGTAAAAACTTCATCAGATTATTATTGCCTGTAGGAGAAAATTTAACATAGATTTCACCTACTACGCCAACTTTAACTTTAGGTGCCCTATTTAAAGGAATAGAAGCAAAATCTTTAGTGATTTCTCTAAATATTTTCTTATACGCAAAAGGCATATAATTCTTGTTATTTCGAATATCTTTATCTAGCCTCTCTAACCACTTTTTAAGCATCTTCTCACTATCGCCTTTATTAACTTCATAGGCAATAGTTTGATTCTTTAAAGCTTCAAGTAAATCACCATATTCAACACCAGCCACTATTTTAAGAATCATCTTTAAAGTTATAGGCATCATAGAGCCTTCTTCTAGTTTATTAGCATTAATAGAGGCTACTGGAATATTACTATGTCCACTTCTTACAAGAGCCTTTCTTAAAAGCTTTATATAATTACTAGCTCTACATCCTCCACCTGATTGCGAAATAATCAAGGCTGTATGATCTAAATCATATTTGCCTGATTCTAAAGCCTCTAAAAATTGTCCAATAACAATCAAGGCAGGATAACAAGTATCGTTATGTACGTATTTTAACCCAAGTTGAGTTACATCACTACTGCCCGAGCCTAATAGTTCAACCTTATGATACCCTTCAGATTCCATAGAACTTTTAATAAGTGTAAATTGGGTCTCACACATATTTGGAACTAGTACCGTATAGTCCTTTAACATTTCTTTAGTAAAATTGGGAGTCAAGTATTCCATTACTTATCTTCCTTTCTTTCTTCAAGCGCTGCAAGCAAACTTCTAAGACGAATATTAATCGTACCAAGATTTGATATTTCATCTATTTTAAGTTGTGTATATAACTTGTTTTTAGATTGTAATATTTCTCTTGTCTCATCGGTAGTTATCGCATCAAGACCACAGCCAAAAGAAACAAGTTGTACTAAATCAACATCATCATGTTCATTGCAATAGTTAGCACAAGCGTATAAACGTGAATGATATGACCATTGATTAAGTACTTGTGTCTTAATCCTTTGATAATGATTTCTTAAACTATCTTCACTTACTACCGCACAACCTAATTTAACAATCAGCTTATCAATTCCATGATTTACTTCTGGATCAACATGATATGGTCTACCCGCTAAACAAATAATATGCTTGTTTTCTTTTCTAGCCTTAGCCATTACCTCATCAGCTCTATTAGCTAATAAATCCATATGTTTATCATATTCTTTATAAGCTTCTTCAATAGCTTTTCTAATATCATCATCCTTTAGATAACCGAAATGTTTCTTTATAATAGTTGGAAAACGTTTCTTGAATTCTTCTCTATTAGAAATATCAACAAAGTCTCTTATAAATTTATCTTTTATTTCATAAATATTATCTTCAATAACCTCTGGATAATAAGCTACAACAGGACAATTATAATGATTTTGGCCAAGATTTTCATCCATGTTGTAAGAAAGACATGGATAATAAATATAATCAACATTCTTCTTTAGTAATTCAAAGACACTGCCATGGCTTAATTTAGCTGGATAACATGCTGTATCACTAGGTATGGTAGCTTGGCCTTCTTGATAGATAGCCCTTGTTGAAAAAGGTGAAGTAACAACCTTAAAGTTTAAACTTCTAAATAGTTTATGCCAGAAAGGAAGTAATTCATACATATTTAAACATAACGGTAAACCAATGCTTGTTTTGCCATCACCTGTATCTTCCATATATTCTTTTAATAAATCGAGTTTATAAGCATATAGATTGTATTCGGTATTAGTATCCTTGCCTGTAATAGGCTTATCACATCTATTACCAGAAATATAACGTTTATTATCTCTAAAGATATTAATTGTTAGTTCACAATGATTACCACAGCCATTACACTTAAAAGACTTAACATCATGCTTAAAGTTTAATAATTCTTCTAAAGAAATGATTTTGCTTTTACCAGTTTGATGTTTCTTGCCATATAAGGCAGCACCATAAGCGCCCATTAAACCAGCAATATTTGGTCTAATTACATCAACTCCCATTTCCTTTTCAAAGGCTCTTAATACTAATTCATTATAGAAAGTGCCACCTTGTACAACAATTTTATTCCCAAGCTCTTTAGCGCTTGAACATCTAATTACCTTATATAAGGCGTTTTTAACTACTGAAATAGCTAAACCAGCACTAATATCTTCTATTGAAGCGCCATCTTTTTGAGCTTGTTTAACTTGTGAATTCATAAAGACGGTACATCTACTTCCTAAATCAACAGGATGTTTAGAGAATAATCCAATCTTAGCGAATTCTTGAGCATCATAGCCTAAGGCACTAGCGAAAGTTTGAAGGAAACTGCCACAGCCTGATGAACATGCCTCATTAAGGAAAATATTACCTATAGCTCCATTTTCAATCTTAAAGCACTTCATATCTTGACCACCGATATCAATAATAAAATCAACATCTTTTAAGAAATGTTTGGCAGCCGTAAAGTGTGCCACTGTTTCAACTACGCCAAAGTCGCCATTAAAGGCATTCTTAATAAGTTCTTCGCCATACCCTGTACTTGTTACACTTTTTATATCAATATCGGGATGTTCCCTATATAGTTTAATTAATTCATCTTTTATTAGTCTTACAGGACTACCATCATTTGGTCTATACCATGTATATAAAAGATTCTTATCATCATCAATGACAACCATTTTAATTGTAGTAGAACCACTATCAATACCAATATGAACCGGTCCTTTATAATCAGCAAAAGACTTTTCTAAAACTTTGTCTTTATCATGTCTTTGTTTAAATTCTTGATACTCTTTTTCATCCTTAAATAAAGGTTCCATGCTAGTATAAGTAGCTACCTTAGAATAAGCCTTTAATTTATTAATAACATCCTTTAAATTTACTTTTTGTTCACTATAAAAGGCTGCACCTAAAGCAACATATAATAATGAATTTTCAGGACATATGCCCTTACAATCTAATGTCTTATCAAATAGATTTCTAAGGCACTTAGAGAAAGTTAAAGGACCACCCAAATATAAAATATTACCCTTGATTGGTCTACCTTGAGCAAGACCAGCGATTGTTTGATTTACTACCGCCTGATAAATACTGGCGGCAATATCCGATTGTCTGGCGCCTTGATTAATTAAAGGTTGTACATCACTTTTAGCGAAAACACCACATCTAGAAGCAATTGTATATATTTTTTCAGCCTTTAAAGCCTCTTTATCCATGGTATCGCCATCAAGCTTTAGAAGTGTTGCCATCTGGTCAATAAAAGCACCGGTACCACCAGCACAGCTGCCATTCATTCTAACTTCTACGCCACTTGTAAGGAACAATATTTTAGCATCCTCGCCACCAAGTTCAATTACTACATCACTTTCTGGAGATAACTTCTTACACGCAAGACGGGTAGCGTAAACTTCTTGAATGAAATTAACGTCAGCACTATCCGCAAGCCCCATGCCAGCTGAACCGCTTATCGAAAGATAAGCCTCCTCTCTCTTACATACATTTTCATCAATATAAGCCAATAGTTCTTCACTCTTCTCTAAAATATGACTAGAGTGTCTATTGTAACTACTATAGATAATCTTATTTTCTTCATCTAATACAACACATTTAATGGTTGTAGAACCAATATCTAATCCTATTTTTTTAGTCATAAAAGTATTATAAACAATTATCTTAAAAATTGAGTGAAAAATGATTGCAAAATAAAAACTACTAATGTAGTCTTTATTCTTCCTTAATTCCTGCCTCTTTAAATTCCTTATTTTGTTCTTTTACAAAAGATTCAGCTTGTCTGTTTTCAAAGTGCGTTGTTTCGTGTACTGTATCACTTGGCTGATTAATAACGATTTGAGGGAATGGAATATTAATATTATGATTATCAAAGACAAATTTTAGCCTTCTTCTTAAGTCTCTATCAAGTTGAATACGATCTTGCTCCTGACACTTAGCGATAATCTTGATAATAACGGCACTATCCGCGAATTCAGAAACACCTCTATAGAAAGGTCCTTCAACAATAGCAGGTAATTTAGCTTTAATATTAGGAAACTCTTCCTTAAGCACCTTTTCAACATACCTTAAGTCTTCATCATAACCAATGCTCATATCAATCGCTACATATGAGTAGTCTTTTGTCATATTTAAGACATTTTTTACACTACTATTAGAGAAGATTTTAACATTACCTGTTCCTTCTTTAACTTTAGTAGTACGAATACCTATTTCAACAACCGTTCCTCTAAAGCCATCAATAGTAACGATATCACCAACTTGGAATTCACCTTCAAAGACAATAAATAAGCCAGCTAAGACATCGCCAATCAATGATTGTGAGCCTAAACCTATAACTAATGTTAGAATGCTTGCTGAAGTAACAAGAGCTGAAGTATTAGCTCCTAAAGCTGATGATGTAAAGTAGAATAGACCAATCACAACCGCAAACTTAATAAAGTTGTCAAACATTCGACATACTGTTTCACCCTTGGCATTTAAAGTATGAGCTATCCACATAATCACTCTTCTTACAATAAGGGAAATCTCAATTGAGCAAATTACAATAACAATACAATATGATATTGAGAAGATATTAATTCCCTTTTGCCATCTTGTCGAAAGAATAAAACGGAATAAAGAATCATCATCAAAGAAACTATCTTTAAATATAACAAGACTTAATACCACAAAAGCCATAATCGTTAAAATAACATGGAAAACATGAGTAGTCTTTTGGCCTGCTGTCATCGATTCCCAAGTGATACCACCATGAGTCCATCTAAAGATTACTGAACGAGCCTTAGCAATACGTCCATTAGCCATCACAACATCAACTTGTTGAGCTTCCTTATTTTCATCTTTTTCCTTATCTTCACTACTTTCTTTTTCTTCATAAGTTAGCCAAATTAAAGACATAAAGACAACCATGATTAAAGCTGTAGTAATAGAAATAGGCAAAGCTGTAATATTAAGCGAACTAAATGGTACCGCAATATAGGTAATCATATCTTCATAATATCCCGATGCACAATAATAGTTAGTACCATCAATCTTGATAAAATCATTGTAATCAGAAACAAGTTGGGTAGAATTCATACCATAGCTTGTAACATCCTTACCAATAAGTGTTGACTTAGGGAAATAGATAAAAGTTGAATTGCCATCATCATCTGGTTTACTAACCGCAAAAGCAAAACCATTATTACCCGTACTAACACTAGCTAAAACAGTTTGCGTATCAGTATTAATCTTAGACTTCTCGATTTGTTCAGGAGTAACTGACATTGAAACCATACCAATAGTATGATAATTTTCATCTTGAATAGCCTTACCCATATATTGTCTTAAATTGCCATTATCATTAATTTGGGCATCTTGAATAAGAACCGTCTTACTACCATTTAATATTTCCCAATATTCATAAGATTGATCATTTGGATCTTTACTAATAGAATAGCTCCAATTATCTGTATTTGCTGCAATGGTATTACCATCTAAATCATAATACATAACTGAATTAACTTTTAAGACATTCTTTAGATCATTCATGAATGATCTTGTTAGGTAAGAAGGATCAACATTCTTAATAATATAAGCGAGTTCATCTAGTTTTTGTGAATATTGTTCATTATATTCTTTCTCTTGTCTAGCTAATGTACTAGCATTTTTATTCAATGCATCAATTAGTTCTTTATCTCTATTTTCATTTGTTATTGATTGTTCTGATAAAGTAAATAGAGTGTTCATATAGAAACAAAAGCCAAAAGACATCAATGTTCCAATAAGCACAATAGAAGCTAAATTCTTATTAATAATCTTCTTAGGATCTTGTTCATCCTTATGATATATACCATCTTCCTTAACAAAGATAGAATAAAGAATAATAATGCCAATAAAGATTAAGTAAACGGTAAGTGATATAGCCATAGTATGCATATCATTGGCTGTAATCTCTGAATATGGCACAACCGTAACAATCATGCCTTGGTCTATTTTCTTACATGAAGCCAGATATACCGTCCCATCATAAGTAAGCTTTAAATCTTGGCCATCTTGTAAAGCATCTACATCAACACCAAATTCACTAGCATATTTGCCAATATCGCCAGCATTAGGAGAAAAAAGAACAGTCTTATCCACTGTATGGAAAGCTAAAATATACCCTGATTGGCCAACCGAAATATTGCTTAACGTTGAAGTAAGTGAAGCATTTTGTTCAATGTTCTCGTTTAAACTATTATTATTAAGTTGAATATAAATAGTCTTATTGTCGCTAATTGTTGCTGAATACTCTCTAAAGTCAGAACTTAACATTTCTCCCGCGCTAGCAATAATCTCTTCATTATCTTTAACACATAGATAATCAATGCCATAAACATCACGCATTTCTTCGGCATACTCATCATTTAAATCAATATCAGTAATATAATGAAGTTGAAAAGCTAAAGAATCAGCCTTTGATTGATACATTTCGTCATATACACTAGTAATGTAATCTTCATCATCCTTACTTTGATCCATCTTGTTTTCAATCAGCTCAAGTTTTTCATGATTATTTTTATATTGATTTTCACAAATTAATTTATTATGAATAGTTAGTACAGCATACACTAGTACGACCGCACCAATTATGGCCAATAATACAGATCGAAGAATTATTTTCTTGTTTTTTTTCATCCTTTTCTCCCCTTATCTAGACTATTTTAACAAGTATTCTTATCAATTAAACATTAAATTATAATAAAATAACACAGGAAAGAGATAACTATGACAAATTTTAATAATCAAGTAAAAGAAAGAATTATTCGCTATGCGAAAATAAATACACAATCTTCTTTGCATTCAAGTTCTACGCCTTCCACACCCTATCAACATGATTTAGCTAAAGAGCTACATGATGAGCTAAATAATATCGGCGTAAAAGATACCTATTATGATAAGGAAAACTGCGTTGTTTATGCTTTCCTAAAACGAAATGTTGATAAAGGGAAAGATGTCGGCTTTGTTGCTCATCTAGATACAGCACCGGATGCCAGTGGTGAAAATGTAAAACCTTGGGTATTAGAAAATTATGATGGTAAGGATATCTTATTGAATAAGAATAAAAATATTGTTATGTCACCAAATGATTTTCCAAATCTAAATAACTATATTGGCCAAGACTTAATTCTAACTGATGGCACTACCTTATTAGGAGGAGATGATAAAGCAAGTATAGCTTCAATCATGACTTTGATAGAATATCTAATTCATAATCCCCAAATTAAACATAGCAATTTATCGTTTGCTTTTACACCTGATGAAGAAGTAGGTGGCTTAGCTAAAAATCTTGATTTAAAACGTTTTGGTGTACCTGTCGCCTACGCTTTAGATGGCGACCATCTAGGCTATTATATGGATGAAACATTTAATGCGAGTATGGCAACAATTGAAATATATGGATTATCTGTCCATACTGGAACCGCTAAAGGCATTATGAAAAACGCCGTTGATATCGGCAATGAATTTTTAAATAGTTTGCCTAAATATGAAAAGCCACAATATACGGCTAACCGCGAAGGTTTCTATCACATTATTAGTTTTGATGGTGATTGTGAATATGCCAAAATTGAATTAATTATAAGAGATCATGATGCAAATAAATTTAATTTACGCAATGAGGAAATAAAAAAGATTGTCGATAAGATTAATAAAGAATATGGTAATAACACTCTAAAATATGATTTACATATTCAATATAGAAATATGAAAGAAATTATTGATAAGGAGCCTTATATGATTCCCTATTTAAAGAAGGCTATAGAACAAGCAGGTATCAAACCAGTATGTGAAGCCTTTAGAGGAGGCACTGATGGTAGTGCATTATCACATCGTGGTCTACCATGCCCTAATTTATCAGCGGGATATGAAAATGCCCATGGTCGCTTTGAATATGTTTCTATCCAATCAATGGTTAAAAATATTGAAATATTATTAAATTTAATTGAAATATATCGTAATAATTAAGGAGAGAAAATGAAAAAAATATTTACCGTATTGCTTTCATTATTGTTGGCTATGACATTGTTTGCTTGCAATGAAAAACAAGAGCTTGTAAATGGTTCAGCTACAATAATCTATACCAACGACATTCATTGTTACATTAATAATAAAATTAAAGACGGTGACAACGAAGTTGATGGTCTATCTTATGCAAGTGTTAAAGCTTTAAAAGATGATTTAATTGCTGAAGGTAAAAATGTATTATTGGTGGATGCTGGCGACCATGTACAAGGCACAATGTATGGCGGCTTTAGTCAAGGTGAAGACATTATTGAATTAATGAATGCTACAGGCTATGATTTAGCTACACTTGGTAATCATGAATTTGACTATGGCCAATATCAAGTCTTCAAACTTATGGATATGGCTAATTTTGATTATGTATCTTGTAACTTTTATTCAACAACTGATAATAGTTTAGTTTTAAAGCCATACAAAGTACTAGAAGCTGGTGATTTAAAGATTGCTTTTATTGGTATAACTACACCCGATACTATCACAAAATCTTCCCCTGCATATTTCCAAGACGCTGATGGAAACTATATCTATGGCATTTATTCAGGAAATGATGGAAATGATTTATATAAGGCTGTACAAGACGCTATTGATCAAGCTAAAAAAGAAGCTGATGTTGTTATTGCTTTAGGACATTTAGGTGTCGATGATAGTTCTAAGCCTTATACAAGTAGAGAAGTAATTGCTAATACTAGCGGACTAGATGCTTTTATCGATGGACACTCACATACTAAAATCGATGGTGATCTAGTTAAAGATAAAGATGGTAATGATGTATTATTAACCCAAACAAAGTCTTATTTATCTTATATTGGCCAAATGGATGTTGAAGTTAATGATGGCGAAATTTCCATTAGTACAAAACTAATTGATAGCTATGATAAAAAGGATGATGAATTAGCTTCGCTTACCAATGAAGTTATAAGTAGTGTTGATAGTAAATTAGATACAAGCATCGCCAATTCTTCTATTGCCTTCTATGTCAATGATCCAGAAACTGGTGAGCGTATTGTTAGAAAGATGGAAACAAATAGTGGTGATTTAACTGCCGATGCCTTCTATTGGTATTTCAATATGAATAAGGAGATGAATTGTGATATTGCCTTCTATAATGGCGGTGGCATTAAACAAGATTATCCTAATGGACTATTAACTTATAAGGATTGCAAGATGGAAATGCCATATGGAAACTTATCTTGTTTAATTAAATTAAAGGGTCAAGTAATTCTTGATATGCTTGATTTCAGTGCTGAAAAACTTCCCGAAGAATCATCAATTCTACATGTAGCAGGTCTTAAATATTCAGTTGATACAAGCATTACCCCTTCTTCTATAAAAGATGATAATGGCGCATGGATAAGTGGTCCAACAAATGGTTATCGTGTATATGATGTAGAAGTCTACAACAAGGAAACAAAGCAATATGAACCACTTGATTTAGATAAAGAATATACTGTTGGTAGTACAAACTATTTATTAATTAATAAAGGGCATGGCCTAACTATGACTTCAGGTGGTGAATTAATATTAGATTATTGTGATGAAGACTATATGGTTTTAGCTCAATATATCTCTGCTTTTAAAGATAATATTGTAAATAGTGAAAACTCCCCTCTTTCAGGCTATGAAAATTACTTAATTAATTATGAAAACCTTTATGGAAGTGGTAGAATTACCATTAAATAAAGGGGATTTAAACACATGTTAAGTAAATTTAGAGAAAAGTGCACGCTTATTTATGTAATAATCGTCGTTCTTTTATTCAAGGGTGGACAATGGCTAGGCTCTTTATTGTTTAGCGATTTAGTTAAATCACTTCCAGTAAATGAAAATGTTATGCAATACATTTTCATGGCCATTAATGATTTGTTTGTAGCCTTAATAATGATTATCTTATTAATTGCTACCAAAAAGATAAGTCTATTAAATAAGAAAGGACAAGGCTTCTTTAAGAGTATACCAATTGCCGCATATCCATTATGCTTTGCATTTTTTGCCTTAGCCATGAATATCATTCATGCAACAAGCGAAAACATTCCATTAAATGATGGCCTTACAATTTTTACTTATATTGCTTGTATGTTCTTTGTAGGCTTAAGCGAAGAATTATGCAATCGTGCAATTTCTGCCGAAACGTTATTAGAACATTTTGGTACAGATAAAAAAGGTATTTGGAAAGCCGCTGTTATCTCTGGCGTATTATTTGGCTGTTTACATTTCTTTAACCTAAAATATGGTGATTTCCTTAAAGTATTAGTTCAAGTAATTGCCGCAACAGCTACCGGCATATTATATGCAGCTATCTACTTCAGATCCGGCAATATTTGGCTAATGGTGATGTTACACGCACTACACGATATTGGTGCTGCTGCAAGCTATGGAATTTTCCAAGGTGGTGAATTAACCAATATGTTAGCAGGACAAGGCCCATTAGCTTTACTTGGCCTAGTTACCGTAATACCGCAAATGATTGCCACATTTATCTTATTA
>CAVCDR010000014.1:0-2496 GCA_963601025.1 Agathobacter sp.
TAGTTCTATTTATTCTTTCAAAGATGATTATTGAAAGAAATAGTTTGGCTATTTCCATGTCTAAGATACTAGGTTACTCAAATCTAGAAATAGGGAGATTATATATTATCTCTACAACCATTGTGGTAATGTTTGCAGCACTCATATCGATACCGTTTTGTTATGGACCATTGATAAAGTTATTTGAACAAGTTTTCTTTATGGAACTAGCGGGTTGGTTACCATTAATTGTTGATGGTGACATTGGACCAAAGATGTTTATTTCAAATGTGTTAATATACGCGATTGTCGCATTATTTGAATTTAGAAGAATTGGAAAAGTTAGAAAGGATGAGGCACTTAAAAATGTTGAATAAAGTATTGAAAATAGTTTGTATTAGTTTGTTGCTTGTAAGTGCTGCCGCTTGTAAAGAAGGCAAACAAGAAGAAACAGTTATAACGGGTATCAATGAAAAATATACAAGTGTAGAAGATACATCTTACACTTATAAGAAATCAGATTTAGAAACTGATAAAGTAGAAAGTGTTTATGTTAGTACTGATCCTAGTGGCAATATCACAAAGACGGAAGTAGAAGTTACTTTAAAGGCAAGGGAAGACGGTTCTTTAATAGATGTCTTAAATCTTGATAATGTCGTAAATAAAAGTGGTGATGAAAATTATGAAATTAAAGATAATCAAATAGTATTTGAAAATCATGGAAGCGATATTACATATAAGGGCACTACTAATAAAAATTTGCCAGTAAGTGTAAACATTACTTATTATCTAGATGGTGAACAAATTAATCCAAGTGATTTAGCTCATAAATCAGGACATGTAAAAATGGTATTTACTTATAAAAATAATTCAAGCTTTGTAAACAATGTTCAAGTACCATTTATGTGCGTGACAATGTTGATGCTGGATGAAGACAAGTTCTCAAATATTACATTAGAAAACGGTAAGTTAATTAATTTATCGGATAACAAGATTGTTACTTTATATGGACAACCAGGTCTAAAAGAAAGCTTAAAACTTTATACTGTCGACACTTTTAATGATATTGAGCTAACAGATACCGCCACACTAGAAGCTGATGTCACAGACTTCACATTAGACTATACTTCAACGATTGTATCTAATGGCATCTTTAAAGAAATTGAAAGTGAAGATATAAATGATCTTAGTGATGCGATTAATGACTTAAGTAAACTAAATGATAAGATTGATGAAATAAAGGATGCCACATCTAAACTAAAAGATGAAGGAAACAAACTTGTTGATG
This sequence comes from Agathobacter sp., assembly GCA_963601025.1. Taxonomy (GTDB): domain Bacteria; phylum Bacillota_I; class Bacilli_A; order Erysipelotrichales; family Erysipelotrichaceae; genus Colivicinus. Next base: position 1,268 of record CAVCDR010000014.1, read on the forward strand.
GGGTAGGAAAACTAAATAATTCAGCCAATCAATTAGATGATGCAGCTCAAACCTTTAATACTAGCATTAGTCAAATCGGAACACTTACTAGTGGTTTAAATACACTAGCTTCATCAATTAATGGTATTGTTACTAGTGAGTCTTTGATAGGTGTTAAAACCGCCGTAGAGACAACAAACTCATTATTAGATGTAATGATTACTTATTGTGATAGCTTAATTTCTATTAAAATGGAAGTGGATAATATTAACTTAGATGATTTAAAAGATCTAGATGATGAAAATCCTACAAAGATAGCGATTACTAATCTTAAGAATAGTGATTTCTCTAATATCTCAATTGATTATTTAAATGAATTAAAGACCAATATTGAAGCATTAAAAACACAATTATATAGCGAAGAATTTATAAATGGATATAAGTCGTTGCAAGAAACATCTACTACTCTAGCTACAGCTTGTAAAACAATAGACAGTGATGAGGCTAAGAATCAATTAATTAATGGTGCAGCAAGCTTAGCTTCAGCTAGTTCTTCATTTAAATCGGTTATAAGTTCCTTAAATGACAATATGCCTAACTTAAAGAATGCCATCAATGAATTCTCTGATAAAATCGATGAAGCGATCAATGAAAACAGAAGTGATTTAAATAAATATAGTGGTTCTAATATGAGAAATATTATTACTAATATTAAAAATCTTAAAAAGATAGATGAAGACTATGATTCATTTATTGGCAAGATTGAAGGAACTACTTCTTCAGTGACCTTTACTATTGAAACAAGTGAAATAAAATAGCGATAGATAACTACCGCTATTTACAAGTTATTTGATTATTTGAAGTTCGTAATCACTTGTGCCAAGACCAATCTTTTCAGCTTGTTCAAGTGTAGCTTCCCAATTAATACCAGGATGAGTATCTTTGATATGATCATGTTTATGTTCGTGATGACAATCTTTTAAGTTATCGCCAAGTTGGCTATTTTCAATTGGCGTAGCTTTTAAGCACGCATCTACACATGCCTTATCTAGGGCGACTGGATCAAAGCTTGCGAATATGCCAACATCTGGAATAATAGCCGCATCATTTTCACCATGGCAATCACAGTTTGGCGAAACATCCATTACAAGTGAAATATGGAAGTGCGGTCTATCCTTGCATACGGCATAAGCGTATTCAGCCATCTTTCTATCTAGCTTTTCATTAGAATCCCAATTTGGATTAGAAAT
>CAVCDR010000015.1:0-5695 GCA_963601025.1 Agathobacter sp.
TTCATCTTTGATAACTATTTAAATTAATAGAGGGTCCGAGTTTTCGACTATACTCATGTGCGAAGAAAGCATTTTTATTTGCCTATTAATTTTATCAAGAAATGATATCTAATGTAAATTGTTTATATAGAAATAAAAGTTTATTTTCGGTTGATTATTTGATGTTATGCTTTAACTATTAGGAGGTGCTCTATGTTTCATATTCTTGTTGTAGATGATGATAAACACACTAGGATGTTACTTAAGGCGGTACTAGAAAATGCTAACTATACAGTCACTTGTGCAAATGATGGTTTACAAGCCCTAGAAGCACTAGAAAAAGAACATATTGATTTAGTTGTATTAGATATCATGATGCCCAAAATGGATGGTTATAAGTTTACTGGTACTATTAGAGAAACAGATAATGTATTACCAATTTTAATGGTAACAGCTAAACAATTACCAGAGGATGAGAAAAAAGGTTTTCTTGTGGGAACTGACGACTATATAACTAAGCCCATTGATGAAGAAAAATTACTTTTAAGAATTAAGGCATTACTTAGAAGAGCGCAGATTGTTAATGAACAAAAGATTGTAATAGGTGATGTTACTTTAGACTATAATTCTTTTACTGTTTCAAGAAAAGATGAAACTATTGAGTTACCCCAAAAAGAATTTATGTTGTTATATAAGCTATTGTCATATCCTGGGAAAATCTTTACACGAATTCAACTTATGGATGAAATATGGGGAAATGATAGTGAAACAGGCTGGGAAACTGTTACCGTTCATGTCAATCGTTTGCGTAAGCATTTTGAAGGTTGGAATGAATTTGAAATTGTTGCCGTTAGAGGACTAGGCTATAAGGCGGTAAAGAAAGTATGAAAAATAAGGAACATACAAGTAGGCTTGCCTTAGCTCTTTTAACATCTGGCATTGTCTTTATCACTAATATAATCGTCATTCTATTGACTATTGTCATGATCTATTTTTTAGCTAGTCTAGGCATAATTAAAACCAACAGTGGCCAAGTAGGATTACCTGGTGTCCTAAAGTTCTTTTTCTATCTTAGTTTAATAATAGGCTTTCTTTTAGCCTTTCTAGCTGGCCATATATCCTTAAGCCCCATCAAACAAGTTGTTGAAAAACTAAATTGTTTGGCAAATGGTGACTTTAAAGCACGTCTACATTTTAATAGGCCTATATGCAAATATCCAACCTTTAAACAAGTAGAAAATAGTTTTAATAGAGCTGCTGAAGAATTAGAACATACCGAAATGTTAAGAAGTGATTTTATCAATAACTTTTCACATGAATTTAAAACACCAATTGTCTCAATTGCCGGCTTTGCAAAATTATTACGTCGAGGCAATTTAAGTGAAAAAGAAAAAGAAGAATATCTAATAGCTATAGAAGAAGAATCATTAAGACTATCGGCTATGGCCAATAATGTCTTAAGTTTAACTAGAGTAGAAAATCAAACTATTCTCACTAATATCACAGAATTTAATTTATCCGAACAATTAAGAGCATGTGTCTTACTATTAGAAGAAAAATGGACTACTAAAAATCTATATATGGATATACAATTTGATGAATATTATATTAGTGCAAATGAAGAATTATTAAAACAAGTTTGGATTAACTTATTAGACAATGCGATTAAATTCTCACCAATAAACGATAGTATAACCATCAATATCAACAGAGAAGATAATAGCCTATTAGTTTCTATTACTAATCATGGTAAAGATATTCCAAAAGATAGCCTTAAGCGTATTTTTAATAAATTCTATCAAGCTGATGAATCACATTCTTCAAAAGGAAATGGCATTGGCCTTGCGGTTGTAAAGAAAGTATGTCAATTACATAATGGCGAAGTAACTGTAATAAGTGAAAATAATACTACAACTTTCACAGTATCTTTACCAATAAGTCAACCATAATAATGATGTAATAAAATAAATTATAAGATAGAATGTAGGTAATAAAGGTAGAAACACAATATTAAATAAAAAGATAATTATTAAAAGTAATTTATTTGATTCGCTAGTAAAGGAGAAAAAATATGCTAATCAATATTCAAAAAACGCCTACTAACTTAGAAGATTTTAAAGAATTGGAAATCATGGACTTAAGTAAACCTGAAAATGTATGTGGATTGTTTTTGTGTGCTTTAGTGTTATTTGATAAAGACAAAGAAGCTGGAAAAGAAGCCATGAACATATTACGTGGTCCTAGTCCAATGAGTGAATATGACTGCCAATTTTTAAAAGACCGTTTACGTGGTAAAAGCTATCTACCATTAGCCTATTTTAATGGTGCTACACCTGAAAATAACTATAAGCCAAATGTTCCTTATGTTTTAGATGTTCAAGAAGACCCTAGGCCACAAGATATTGAACAGGGCTATAAAAGGCTATACCTTAAAACAACAGGCGCTGATTCACCTAGACCAATAAGACTTCGTCAAAAAGCTTCAACTGGCCAATGGTTTTTAAATGAATATTCTAGTATTCTAACTGGCATACGCATACCTAAAAATGAGGATCCTTGGTCTTAGTATGAAAACAAGAAAAACATTACTAATTGTATTAGTTATAATCTTGTTTCTAGTAGTAGGAGGCTATGTGTTATATAGACATTTTGTTTCTAATCAAATAAAAGATGGTGGAACTGGAATGGAAAACCCAAATGCCACTGTCAATGGTAAGGAACTAGTTGAATTTAATTGGATACTAGATTCAAGTATAAGTAACGATAATTTTGACTTAAGCTTTTACATTGAAGATGAAACACCAATGGTAAAGGGTTTCTTTTATGATGAGAATAAGCAAATAAATTTAAGTTCTCTAGCCTTAACTTGGTCAAAATGGTTTGAACTACAAAGTGCCCTAGCACAAACAAGTTTTATATCATCCAATATAAATAACGACAATAAAATAACGATTGTTTGGAGTAAAAATGGAAATAAAAATAGTGAAACATATGATGGAAGTAATCAAGAGGAATTACAGGATAAAGTAATAACTATTATAAAGGAAGCTTACAATCAATAATCTATAGAGGAGACAAGATGGAACATAAATTATTTAAACGTATATTTATCATATCGCTTATATTGATGATGTCTTTATCTTTATGCGCTTGTAATAAAACAAATATAGATAAAGATACAAAAGAAAATAAAGTTGTCTCTATAAGCTCTTCTGATAGTGAACAAACAAACAAATCAAATGACAGTTCTGATTCATTAATAAAATTAAGAGAAAACTTAAAAAATATTGATGCCAATTGTGCTGTAGAATATCTAGGATACTTAGGTGGATTATTTGAAAATAGCTATGAAGAAGAATTCCCAAAATGGTTAAAAGAAAATAATCAAGAAATATTAGAAGAATATCCATTTATCTTTGATATTGATGAAAATCATATTATCAATAAGGCTGGATATTTATATTGTATTGTTCCAAAAGATGAAAATGCTACCTTGGCAATTAATAGTGTAAAGTGGAATGAAGAAACACAAAGTGAAGAAATTATAAATGTTCTCTATAGACAAGAAACAGGAGAACCAATCTTGTTGTTTTGTAACTATGATGAAATAACATATGAACCAGATGTTGTCATGTATATTACTGACAATAGTGGAAATAGTTGTAAATCATATCCTCTTGCCGATCAAAGAAGCAAGCTTGTATCATGCTTAAGTGATGACGAAGCATGTAAATGGATTAATTTTTCATCTATTGTTCCCTATGAAACGGATGATTTTGATAATTTAGACGATGAAGAATGGTCAAAGATATCTTCAACTGATTTAGCTGGTTATCATGAACTAGGATTAGTTTGGGTAGCCGAAAAAACAGCCAATTATGAAATTCGTTTCTTCCCAGATGAAGAAAATAGCGGTAGAGTTACTTTAACTAGATACAATGATAAACGAGACTCTGAAGAAGAGTGGTCTGGATTTTGGACACTTGATGATGAGAATCTAAGTCTTGAACTTACGTTTGTGGGTGGTCAATCTTACGATGACTATGATGGTCCTAGATACATTAGTGATACATATTCAGTTTTAAAAAACAAATATGGAACAAAAATATCAATCGCATTAGGAGAAAATAATGTTAGATTACCATTTTTATCAGAAAATAATTCAATATGTATTCTTAAACAAAAAGCAGGATAGCAATATCAGACAACAACTTTTTTAAATGGCATTTATAAATTTTTGCCGAAAAAGTAGAAACAGAAGTGCCGAAAAAGTAGAAGCTTTTAATGCGATTAATATTGTTGGGCCAAAGGGGTCGGGCAAAACACGTACAGCTAAAGAAAGATGCAAGACAATTATCGAATTTCAAGATGAAGAGAAAAGAGATGGTTATTTAGCGGTTGCCGAAACTTCTCCAAAGTTGTTTTTAAAGAATGAAAAACCTATTTTATTTGATGAATGGCAAGACGCTCCTAAAATATGGGGGACAATTAGAAAAGAATGTGATGATCACCCAGAAAGTATCGGGAATTATTACTTAACAGGTTCTTCAAGTAAGAAAATAAAAACAGCGCATACAGGAACAGGGAGAATCACAGAACTCACTATGTACCCTATGTCTTTGTATGAAACTGGTGAATCTAATGGCACGATATCAATCGCAAAAATAATTGAAGATGATACTTATAATATTGATGGAATTAGTTGCGAGTTGGAACTTGAAGAGTTATTTTTTGCAGCATGTAGAGGTGGATGGCCACGCTGTCTAGCCATTAATAAAGATAAGGCAAAGCTTGAAATTGCGAAAGATTATTTTAATGAAATTTGCAACAAAGATATAAGTGCGATTGATGGCGTAAAAAGAAATAGTGAATGGGCAAGAACGCTTTTGTGATCTTATGCGAGAAATATGGCGACCCTAGCTAAAAGAAAAAGCATTCATGCAGACGTACAAGCAACACAAAATGTAACAGATAAAACTTTGGATATCTATGTTGAAAAGCTTAAGGAATTGTTTATTATCAAAGATATTGATGCTTGGACTCCTCAAATTCGTTCAAAAACAGCTATTCGTTCTTCAAAAAAAACATATATTTTTAGATTCATCAATAGCTATTGCGACACTTGGTATTGGCCCTAATTATTTTAATAATGACTTGGATTTGTTTGGACATGTTTTTGAAAATATTGTTTTAAGAGATTTGTTAGTATACGCTCAAGTCTATAATGCAAAAATATTACATTATAGCGATAGCACAGGACTAGAAGCAGATGCCGTTTATCAGCTCCCTAATGGCAAATATGCGTTAATAGAAATTAAAGTCGGGGCAAGCAAGATACCGCAAGCTGAAAAATCTTTATTAAAATTTAAATCATTAATACAAGAGCATAACAATAATGCTTTAAAAGATAAGGAACATCCTGTTCCAACATATAGAGAACCATCTGCACTTATCATAATTTGCGCTACGGTTCCTATGGCCTATACAACTAATAACGGCATTAAAATAGTACCGATTGGTTGTCTAGGCTATTAATCATATTAAAACTAAAAATTTGATTAAACACATACTAGAATGGTCTAAACAATAAGCTATTACATTCTATATTTTTATATGAGGTTTATTTTAAATTCCTATTATCATCTTATTGTTTGATTCATAGGTGAACTACTCGGCCATAAATGACCGAGCTTCTGGGAAAACTACTACTTGAATT
>CAVCDR010000016.1:0-17089 GCA_963601025.1 Agathobacter sp.
AGATAGATAGGGCAATGATACTTGTTATATAAATCATCACAAGCCTTTATGTGATCAAAATGGCCATGAGTTAATAACACTCCTAAAACTTTTTTATTTTCTAGATAAGGAAGTAACTTATCTATCTTACAAGCCGGGTCAATCAATAGACAATTATCTTCTGTTTCTAATAGATAGCTATTAGTGGCAAAGGCGCCACAAATTAATCTAGTGACTTTCATATAAAATAAAATAAGCGAAACCGCTTATTTTTTCTCCTTATGAGTAGTCATTTTATTACATCTAGGACAATACTTTTTAATTTCCATCTTATCAGGATGTTTTTTCTTATTTCTAGAACCGATGTAATTTTCTTCACCACATTCTGTACATTTAAATGTTACAAATTCTCTAGGCATTACTATTACCTCCCGTTAACGCTTTATAATGATAACACATTAATGTTTTCAAACACAATACCTAAAAAAGGGCTTGTTCATTGGGTATTTGTAGATGTTCATAAGCTAAAGAAGAAACAACTCTTCCTCTGGCGGTACGATTTATAAAACCAATTTGTAATAAATATGGTTCATAAACATCTTCAATAGTTACAGCTTCTTCACCAATTGCGGAAGCGATAGCCTCAAGTCCTACCGGGCCACCATGATATCTTTCAATAATACCCTTTAAATAACGGATATCGACATCATCTAAACCAATTGAATCAATCTTTAAACGATTTAAAGCAGCCTTAGTGGTATCTAAGTCAATTACTCCGTCATTTAATACTTGTGCGAAGTCTCTTACTCTTCTAAATAATCTATTAGCAATTCTAGGTGTGCCTCTACTTCTTCTAGCAATTTCATGTACCGCATCAATATTAATACTAGTATCAAAGACTTTAGCTGTTCTACTTACGATTTGACTTAATTCTTCTTCGTCATAATATTCAAGTTTAGAGATTATTCCAAAACGGTCTCTTAACGGTGAAGATATCGAACCCATGCGGGTTGTTGCGCCAACTAGAGTAAATGGTGGTAAATCAAGTCTAATTGATCTAGCACCTTGTTCCTTACCTATAACGATATCAATCGCAAAATCTTCCATAGCTGGATATAAGACTTCTTCTACTGTTTTGGGCAAACGATGAATTTCATCAATAAATAGGATATCACCAGCCTCTAAAGTTGAAAGAATAGCTGCCAAATCGCCACTTCTTTCAATACTAGGACCACTAGTTATTTTAATTTTACTGCCCATTTCATTGGCTAAGATATAAGCTAATGTTGTCTTGCCAAGCCCAGGAGGGCCATAAAAAAGACAATGGTCTAAGGCCTCATCTCTTTTTTGGGCAGCCTTAATAAAAACTTCTAGATTTTCTTTTAAGGCACTTTGGCCAACATATTCACTTAACTTATGAGGCCTTAGGTTTAATTCTTCATCCTCATCAAGTTTAGTAGTAGCTAAAATATTATCATTTATTTCACTCATAATTTCTTACTTAATAATGTCAATGCTTTTTTAATATACTGATCACTTGTTAATTGTTCCTTTGAAAGATCCTTCACAATATTTTTAAGTTCAATAGATTTATAGCCTAAGCTCTTTAAAGCCTCTATCGCATCATCTAATTGACTATTAGAAGTACTTTGGCTACTTTCAGTAACTAGTTTCTTCTTTAAATCAAGAATTATTTGACTAGCTGTCTTAGAACCAACGCCACTCATACCCTTAAAGAAAGCTACATCCGAGTTTTCAATTGCTTCAATGACTTCATTAACCTTTTTCTTAGCCAATATGCCACTAGCCATCTTAGGACCTAAGCCCTTAACCGAAATAAGTTTTACGAATAAATCATATTCTTCTAAACTTAAAAAACCATAAAGTGATTGTTCATCTTCTCTAATATTTTCATAAGTGTAAATAACGATTTCCTCATCTATTTTTAAAGATTCCGGATGATAAAAGTTAATACGGTACCCCACGTTATTAACATCCAGTAGTACATAATCCGTACTAAAATAATGAACTTTTCCTCTTAAAAAACCAATCATAACGAATAAATTATAACATGCCTAGCTTATTTATCATCAATTAGACAAACAGCTTGCGCAATAGCTCCTTCTCCACTTCCTACAAAGCCCATCTTCTCAAAACAAGTGGCCTTTATATTAACAAGCGAGCTATCTATTTCTAGACACCTTGCGATATTTTCTTTCATTTGATCTAAGTATGGAGCCATCTTAGGTTTTTCAATCATAATTAGACTGTCAATATTAACTACCTTATAATTATTTTCATCTAACATCTCTTTAGTAAAAGAAAGTAGTTTAAGCGAAGAGATGTCCTCATATTTTGGATCTTTATCAGAAAAATGAGTGCCAATATCTTTTAAACCCATTGCCCCAATTAAAGATTCAATAATGGCATGTGTAAGCACATCCGCATCGCTATGGCCTAATAAGCCTTTTTCATAAGGAATCTTAACGCCACCAATAATTAAATCTCTTCCCTCTACTAATCTATGCACATCTTGCGATTGTCCTATTCTCATATAACTATACTCCTTATATCATCATATACATTATTACTTTCTTGTAGTAAAACTTCCTTACTTTGATGACCACAACTAACCAAAAGACATTTTATGCCCATGGAGTTGGCAACTTCTAAATCATGTAAAGTATCACCAATCATAACACATTCATCTTTATTTTTATCTTCAATAAACTTTAAGCCAATTGGTAATTTACTTGTGGCATAAATATTATCAATGCCTTGTATTTCATCAAAATAATCAACTATACCTAAGTCTCTTAATTGTCCCTTTAAGATATCTACTCTACTAGCACTTAATACAACATTTTTAATATTGTTTTCTCTATTACGTTTTAATAAATCTACAATACCATCATTTAATTTACACCTATGACAATTATTAAGATAAAGATTCATCCAATATTCTCCCACTTCATACCAGTCTAATTGTTCAAAGTCAAAGCCTACTGCCTCATAATACTTCTTAACCGGAAAAGTAAAGATATTTTTATATTCTTCAATAGTTAAAGAATCTCTTAATAGATATTTTTCAATCGTTTTATTTAAACATTCTACAGAAATATCCACATCATTTAAGATAGTTCCATTAAAATCAAATATTACATATTGCATATTTAATTACTTAATTCAGATGAATCGCTTGTTGTGATAAGATTGCCATCTCGATCATAGAAATTTACCACAATCTTATCAACTGTATTACCCGCAAAAGCCGCATATATGTCACCATACATATAAAAGCCTATTACGCTAAATGCATCATATAAACCGACTTCACTAGTAGAAAGTGTTACATCAAAGACTGAATAATCATCATTATGTTTAATGTTGGTGATATTACAATTTTCATCATCTTTTAATTCATTAATTGAAGAATCTACTTCTTCAATAATTTCTCGCATCATTTCCTCATATTGAGCCTTAGTTAGCTTCATTGTAACCGAGCCATCATCATTTAATTTAGCCGAAACATAAGAAGCACCAGCTTCATTATCCAAGTCTTCTTGAGTAACATCACCTAGAAATGAGCTAGGAAGTGTAATAGATACAGTTAAAATACCATCTTTTACTTCTACTTCACCAATCTTCGATAATTCATCTAAATCATTTTGAAGGCTATCTTCACTAGCTTTTGGACTAGCACTAACATTCGCATCACCACTATCATCACTTTTAGAGGTGCAGCCTGTAAAACTTATAAACATTATAAGTACTAATAAAATCGTTATTATCTTTTTCATTTAAATCCTACTTTCTTTTTTTAAATTATAAATAAAGATATACAAAATAAAAAGAGGCAAGCCTCTTAATAATCTTCTTCAGGTTCTTCAATGATATTGCCATCATCATCATAGACAACGCCATCATTGTCATCACCAACTTCAATAGCTGATAAATCAATTTGTGTTTCTGAGAACTTACGATGTGATTTTAAATCCCAGTTATTTCCTTCTAAAGAAATAAATCTACCATCCAATGATAAATCAGAATAGAAAGAAGCCACCTTATCATTGCCAAGTCCAGTCTCTTTGCTAACTTCACTCCACAAATCCTTAAAAGGCATTGCATCTTGTCTATTTGATAGTATATCGAAGGCAACATCTGTCATACATTTTTTTGCTGTCATTATTTTTTACTCTCCTAAATATCTAATTTCTATATGTTTTTTATAATCGCTTACACAATAGCCAATAGATATAATATCATTGTTCAAATTTAATGCAAGTATTTTGACAGAAAATTTAATACTTCCTTCACTTGTTTTTACCTCAATAAAAGATTTCTTTCTTAAAACCACAAAAGTTTTATGATCTTCGTCCAGTCTAAAAATGCTTATGCCATCATTAAAAACTCTTAAATTGTTAGTAGCCCCATAAGAATCAACATAAGAAAAATGTTTCTTATCCAAAACATTTTCTACGTTTATTACTTCTCTATAATTTTCTTCTTTATCTTCCAGTATTACTTGAACTCTCATTTTATTTGCAATATTTATTAATTAAATTAGCCAATTCCTCAATCTTGAAAGGTTTAGATAAATGGTCATTCATGCCAGCTTCCTTACTTTTTACTGTATCCTCTAGGAATGCATTAGCGGTTAAGGCAATAATTGGAACCAAGGCATCACTTCGATTTAGTTTTCTTATTTCCTTACTAGCGACATAACCATCCATTATAGGCATCATAATATCCATTAAAATTAAATCAAATTCATTTTCCTTAGAGTTTTTAAAAGTCTCTAAAGCCTCTAAACCATCTTTAGCCTCACTTACTATAACGCCCTTATCTTTAAGTAGCATAGTAACAATCTCTCTATTTAAATCATTATCTTCTACTACTAGTACCTTCTTACCACTTATGTCTATGTTTTTAACAGACTTTTCAGGTACATATTCTTCATATGAAACATTAAAAGGCAATTTAACCACAAAAATACTACCTTCATTTACTTTTGAATCAACATAGATTGCACCATGCATAAGTTCAACCAAGTTCTTGACAATAGACATACCTAGTCCCGTTCCTTTATAAACACTACGAGCATCTGTCTTTTCTTGGGAGAATGGCTCAAAGATATGTTCTAAATACTTATTTGACATACCAATACCGGTATCTTTTATCGTAAAAGTATATTCAACTCTATCTTCCTTTAATTGCTTACAAGAAGCCTTAATAAAAACACTACCGTTTTCCACGTTATATTTAATCGCATTATCAACAATGTTTAATAATATTTGTTTGATATGTAATGGCGAACCATAAACTAAATCATTTGAAAAATCTTCCTTTTTATAATCACAAATAATATTCACATGATAATCATCAGCTTTTAATTTAGAAATAGTCTCAACTTCATTTAAAAGTTCATACATGGAAAAAGAATTATTAGCGAGTTCAACATTCTTACTATCCAGCTTAGATAGCTCTAATACATCATTTAATAAAGATAATAAATGTTCAGCAGCCACTCTAGCTTTCTTACGGTTTTCAGCAACAAGCTTTTTATTGTCTTCGTTTTTCGCATTGATTTCCAAAATACCCAAGATACCATTTAAAGGTGTTCTTAAATCATGTGACATATTACTTAAGAATTCATCTTTTGAACAAATAGCCTCTTCTAATTGATTTCTAATATCCATTTCTCTAGCCATAAATAGTATCCAAGAAGAAACAACCAAGGCGATATTTAATAAAGGAAAACCATAGACGAAGGCTTGTATCATCGAACAAAAGGCTGGAATACCAATATAGATTGCACCGGCATAAAATTCATTTCTAGCAACCTTGTTTTTATTCTTAAATAGTACATAAGAATAAGAAATTAAAGCTACAATTGAAAGTGTTGGCATAAAGGATAATATTTTGTTCTATGATAGATATTAAATTCATCAAAGTAATAATAGAAATTAGTAAATTGCGATATTACAAGAAGAATCAAGGAAATTATTGCGTATATTTCAACTATCTTAAATAATTTAACTTCTTTTTCATTAGGTTTTATAAAATCAGCGAAATATTTGCCCATAACGATTACTAGAATATAGCTAATCGCAAAAACAAAAAAATTGCTTATTCTAACTAAATAAAAAGTAAAAGAGAATACATTATATTTAGTTATATAAGCCAAGGCATCATTAAAAAGTAAGAAGGCTCCAAGCAAGATTATTGTTTGAATATCTCTATCTACTTTATTTCTTTCTTTTTGAAAAACTAGGAAAACCCAAATGAATGCTGACAATATAGCACAGCTTAATTCACTAGTTATTGCGATGATTGCACTTGTTGTCATAACCCTATTATAACTTATAAAACGTGATAAGTAGGCTTCATATTATCAAATGTACATACATATTCAAAGCCTAAGTCCTTTAAAAGACTATAAGTATCCTTAATATGTTCACCCAAATTATCTTTTTTATGAGCATCAGAACCCACTGTAATAATTTTCCCACCTAATTCTTTGTATAGTTTTAAGATGTCCATAGATGGCGTAGTATCCTTTAAATGATAACGATAGCTAGAAGTATTTACTTCGATTCCTTTATTATCATTTATTACAACTTTAAGTATTTCTCTAATCGTATCTTCTTCATATTTAAAAGGATAAGGGCCATTTAAATCATATCTAACCATTAAGTCTAAATGAGCTAAAACAGAATAGTTTTTATATACTTTAATACATTTTAATATCTCATTATAGTATTCATCATTATATTCTTTTTGGCTCCTACCAATCTGAGCTTCTTGATTCCAAGATTGCAAGTTATTAACTTGATGCATCGAAAACAAGATAAAGTCTAATTTGTCCCTATATTTAGCAAACAGTTTATTATAGTTATCAATAGTATGAGATTGAACACTACATTCTAATCCTTGTTTGATGCTTATTTGATTAGAATATTTATTCTTCATTTCTTCTAATTTATTAAAATAATTAGGATAATCGCAATTAGACATGACACACTTTATCTTTTCACCATTTACATCGTATATCTTAGTTTCAATGCCTCTAGGATCATCATGGTCTCTTTTAACTCCATAATCAACATGTTCGGTAAAACATATCTCTTCTAATCCTAAAGAAATAGCTTGTTTAATATGTTCTTCCATTGGTTCAGTTGAATCATCGGAAAAATCACTATGTATGTGATAATCAAAAAACATAAAAGTCCTCCAAATAAAAAAAGGTATCAAGTTAATGATACCTCATAAATTATAAACTCTTATGTAAAGTTTCTAGAACAGTCTTTAAGTCGTTAACACCCATTTGGCCTGGTGCGCTAGCTTGTTTAGCAGCACCAAATGTTAGACAAGAGCCAAATACTTCACCAGCTAATCTAGAGATAACACCAGTAGCAGCCATAGACATTGTGATAATAGGTCTATCAGCTTTTTCTTCCGACATTTCTCTAGTAGCGCTTAATAGTGTTAAGACATCTTTCTTACATGTAGGCATTACTGCAATCTTAGGAATATCAGCACCCTTTTCTTGCATCAAGCATAATCTGTTAACGATTTCTTCTTGAGATGGAGTCTTGAAGAAATCGTGGTTACTCATAACAACTTTTACGTCATTTTCATGAGCTACTTTAACAATCTCTTCAACTTCTTTATCGCCAGTAAATAATTCAACATCTACAGCATCAACATATTTGCTCTTAGCTACTTCTTGATTTAATTTAACATAGTATTCAACAGGAACTTCCTTTTCGCCGCCTTCTTTTTTAGAACGGAAAGTTGCAAGAATAGGCGTTTCCTTAAATACTTCACGAAGCTCTTTAGCCATTTCTACTACAGCATTTGTATCTTCAACAGCCTCAAACCAATCCATACGCCATTCAATAATATCAGCTGGAGTATCCAAGATTACTTTAGCTTGATCTAATACATCTTCTTTTGTCTTACCAACAATTGGTACACAAATCTTTGGCACACCAACGCCAAATTCAACATTACGCATTTTTACAGTATTCATTCTTAATTCTCCTTATTCATATTTTTAGTATAAGCTTTAAATAGCTCTTCGCCAACTTGGGCTTTAATATCTTCATATATTTCAAAAGAAGCATCACGAAGTTGATTAATCACTTCATCACTTAATTCTACTTCTTTAGTACCGCTTTCCTTAATAATCTCTAGTCTATCACTTACTCTAGCGTCACATTGTTGTCTTGAATAATCACGAGCATTCTTAGCTGCTTCATTAACAATCTCTTTAGTCTTATCATCTAATCTCTCATAGAATTCTTCATTCATTACCAAAGAAAGTAAATGAGGCAAGTGATTTGTCTTAATGATGTAATCTTGTTGTTCATAGATCTTACCAGAAACAATTACCTCATAAGGATTCTCTTGAGCATCAATAGTACCTTGTTGAAGACCAATATAAACTTCTGAGAAAGCCATAGGCGTTGGATTAGCCTTAATTGCCTTCCAGAAAGCTAAGTGGTACTTATTTTCCATAGTTCTAATCTTTTGACCCTTAAAATCTTCAAAAGTCTCAATATCCTTATTACTTGTCATAACTCTAAAGTTTTGATCAGACATAGCCAATAATCTAATACCCTTATCCATATAGACATCATTGATTAATTCCATGAACTCTTCATCATCTAAAGTCTTTCTTAAATCTTCAATATTTGTATAAGCCATCGGCAAATCAAATATCGCAAGAGAAGGAATAAAACTAACTTGTGGAGCAGTGTTTTGTACCACGAAAGGTATTTCGCCATACATAACACTCTCTACCAATTCTCTATCACCACCTATAGAACTATTATGATAAGCCTTTATTTGAATCTCGCCATTACTTAATCTTTCAACTTCTTCAACAAATTTATTGGTAAAGATGCCCGTTACCGTATCTTCGGGTGAAGCATTAGCGATAATCCAAGGAAAAGATTTAGAAGCTTCAACTGGATCATCTTCTTTTTCAACGCAAGCACTACAAGATATTAGAATGCAAAATATCATTATTAAATTAATAATCTTTCTCATATTTTTCTCCTAATTTACAAGCAGTAATGAAATCTGCGGAATAAAGGTTATTAGTATTAAAGCTACAAAAAAGAAAACAATCAAAGGAAAAGCTTTCTTAGCTATATTCATAACCGGAATATCCGTTAAAGAACTCGCAACAAACAAGTTAATGCCAATTGGTGGTGTTACAAAACCGATTGCCAAATTTGTTACCATGATAATACCAAATTGAACTGGATCAACCCCAACACTTTCCGCAATAGGAAGCAAGATTGGCGTCAGGATTAGAATAGCTGGACTTGTATCCATTACCATTCCCACTATTAGTAACAATAGGTTAATAACAATCAATACTGCAACCTTGCCATGAACAGTATTTAAAATAAAGTTTGCGGCCATTTCTGGAATTTGTAGTAATGTGATTATTCTTGAAAATGCCACTGCACTAGCTAGTATAAACAAGATAGGCGCAAAAGTCTTAATTGATTCTACTAATACATCATATAAGTCTTTAAACTTCAATGTCTTATAAATAAACATTGAAATAATTAAAGAATAAAAGACAGAAATCACCGCTGCCTCTGTTGGTGAAGCAACACCTGAATAGATGCATCCTAAAATAATAACAGGTGTAAGTAATGCCCAGAAACTGTCTAAGAAGACACGTTTAAATCCTTTACGGTGTAAGGCATCAACCTCTTGATTTATTCTTTGTCTATCTTCGCCAAAGCGCTTGCAATGGATATAAGCATAAACCATTAATAAAGCAGCGATTAAGATTCCTGGCAAGATACCAGCCATAAACATTTTGCCTACACTTGTGCCTGATGTTGTACCATATAAGATAAATGGGATAGAAGGCGGAATAATTACTCCTAAGCCTCCCGCAACTGCTACAATAGCTGTTACAAAGGTCTTATCATATCCTAACTTAATTAAAAGTGGGATAGTCATAGAACCAACTGCCGCAACAGTAGCTGGCGCACTACCACTAATCGCACCATAGAATAAACAAGTTATTATAACCGCACAAGGCATGCCAGCTCTTTTTTTACCTAAAAAGTAAGAGAAAACATCAAATAGTTTTTTACTTACTCCACCCTTACTCATCAAAATACCAGATAATACAAACATTGGTACTGCAAGAAGTGGAAATGAATCAATACCTCCAAACATAGCCCTAATTACATATTCAGCAGAAATAGTGAAGTTAGGATCAACTAGTGTAGGTGCTAAAGAGGCCATTGCCAAAGTAGCTGAAACAGGTACTGATAAAAGTAACAATACCACAAACAATATAAATACATAGGTAGCTAACATCTTTTAATCTCCCTTGGGTCAACCTCTTCAATTGACTCATGATTCATTAAATGTTTGATATTGTTAAATTCAAAGAATATCTGTTGAAATGATCTAATTGTTGCTAAAGTAAAGCCTACAAAAGGTGCACATTGAACATATGGCATTGGTAATCCTAAAGCCGGACTTGTTTGTTTTGAGGCGATTGATTGCATCAAAAACTTATAGCCATGGATGCTCAAATAAAAGAACAGTATAAATAAGAAACCATTTAGAAAAAGTTGAGCGACAACATACCATTTTTTAGGTAATAACTTAATTACTTGATCTACTTTTATCGAAATCCATCTTTTAATACAGTAACTTATACTAATAAAAGCTGACCAAATAAACATATAACGCGTTAATTCTTCACTCCAGCTTAATGAATAGTTAAATACATAACGGCATACAACTTGTACACCCATAACTATGGCCATTAAAGATAACAGTGTTACCAAAATAATTTCTTCTAATTTATCATCTAAAAAGCGTATAATTTTCAATTTCTCACATCCTATCTTTAAAAAAATACGGTAACTAAGTACCGTATTTTTCTTTAAAACTTAATAATTAGTTATTTATTATTATTTACTAGATTTTCATATCTTAGGTTTACATATAAACCAAGAAGAACACCGATGGCAGTAAGAACGATATTCATAATCATAACGCCCTTAGCAGTCATGTTACCAGCAGCAGTTAATAATGTATAGTTACATAATGAACTAGCAATCATAACAAGTGCTGTAACTGTTCCCTTAATCTTAGGGAAAATCATATTACATACAGAAGTAGCAATTTGTAGTAAACCACCAGCACCTGCCCAACCGATTAAGAACGCGCCAACTTTGCACATCATTTCGCTTGGGAATAATAATACAAGAATTAAAGTAGCTAAACAAATAACTGGATAAGCTAAAATAAAGCGTACATCCTTAATTTTTCTAGTTAAGAAAGATGTAACGATTAAAGCTAATAGAGTTCCTGTAGAATAGAATGTTTGCATGATTTTTGGATCAGCCCACATAGCAACATCCTTAGCATAGTTTTGAGCACAATTTAACCATAATTGGAAAGTACCTGTACATGTAAAGCCAATAAGAATCATTGCGATAGATTCAATTGAGAAATGAGTTTCTTTAATACTAGCAATTAAGCCTTGTTTCTTTTCCTTAGAATCACCATCTGGAAGTTTGCAGAAGATGATAAGAACAGCCAATATAGCAAAGGCAACACCACAAATCCAGAATAACTTATTATAGCTTGTAGCACCACTTGCAGTAGTAGCAACTGTCACACCTAAGAAGAATGGCAGTAACATTTGGCTAATTGAGATAAAGAATTTAATACCCATTGTAGCTACACCAGGTGCCTTTGAAATAGACTCAGCAACGGCTGGATAGATACCGGTATCTAAGAACGAGTTAGCAATACCACCAATTACAGCACAAACATAAGCGATTGTATAACCACCATTTACACCAGCATTGAAAGCGAACGCTAAACCAATTAGATAGATAGCATAGCTAAAGCCACCGATAACCATTGAAATCTTACGACCAAGTTTATCAGATAGTGGACCAGCAAAAGGTAAAGCGATTAAACGGCCTAAACCTAATGCAGCAGAAATTTTTGTGATAGCCATAGCTTCACATCCCCAGCTAGTAGCTAAAGATTCCTTAATTGCAGCTTGACCTAAGACAGAACATCCAACACCATGGATGAAATAGTTAAGGTACATAATAACTACTGCAGGCAAGTATTTTTTGTCTTTCATTTATTTCTCCCCTATTTATTTAATTAGAAATCAAATCCCATTACTTTTTTAATATGATCTATTGGCATATCTTGGCCAGTCCACATCTTAAATGCAGCAGCACCTTGATATAACATCATTGGGAAACCATTGATAGTCTTACAACCAACACTTTCAGCCATCTCTAAGAATTTAGTCTTAGCAGGAGCATAAACAGTATCAGCACAAATTAGATTCTTTCTTAAGAAAGAAGTATCTGGTAACCATGTTTGTCCTTCTAGTGGTTTCATACCCATGCCAGTAGCATTTACTAAGATGTAAGAATCTTCGATTTCTTTTCTTAATGCTTCCTTGTCATCTAAATCAAATAATTTAGCTTTGCAATGAGTCTTTTCATTGATCTTAGCAACAGTAGCTTCAGCATTTTCCCAGAATTTATCATGAATATTGAAGATTGAGATTTCAGCAACACCATCTAATGCAGCTTGTACTTCTACAGCAGTAGCAGCACCACCAGCACCAACGATAGTCATTTTCTTACCAATTGGATCAACCTTATTATCGCTTAAGCCTCTCATAAAGCCTATACCATCAGTGATAGCTCCAGTTAATACACCGTTATCATTAACAACAGTATTAACAGCACCACAAAGTTCAGCTGCAGGAGTTAAATGATCTAAGTACTTGCCAATAACAGTCTTGTTAGGCATAGATACATTAAATCCTCTAACTTTCATAGCTCTTAAGCCCTTTACAGTATCTTTTAAAGTTTCATTATCAACTTCAAATGCAAGGTAAGCATAGTCTAAACCAAGTTTAGCAAATGCTTCGTTATGCATCTTAGGTGAAGATGAATGACGAATTGGATATGCAATAAGTCCAATAAGTTCAGTGTGTCCAGTTATTCTTTCAGCCATTTTATTCTCCCTTTTACTTTAAATAACCCTTTATTTTTAATGCTTCAACAATGTTACGTCCTTCTAAAGTACCATCAATGATACGTCTAGCTCTAACACTATCACCAACATTTAATACTTCAACATCGCTATCAGCGAATGCATCTTGTAAATCCTTTAAGATTGGTGAATAAGAACGCATGCCTAAGCATACAAAACCATAATCGAAATCAAGTTGTTCATTCTTGTCATTTCTCTTAACAATGAAATGATCCTTGCAAACTTCTTGTAAAGCAGTAGAAGTAAGTACATTAACACCATGTTTTTCTAACATTGCATAAGTTCCAACTTTAGTAACGATATCTAAGTCCTTACCAACTACAGGAAGCATTTCAACAATTGAAACAGTAGCCTTACGGTTAGCGAAGAATTCTACAACATCTAGGCCAACGGCGCCACCGCCAACAACAACAACTTTCTTGCCTTCTAAATCTTCTGGGTAGTTATCGATATTATTAATCATGCCAAGAATGCCCTTAACATTACTTTGAGGATGATCAATGTTTTCTCTAAGTCCAGTAATAGGAGGAAGCAAAGGTGTAGAACCAGTTGAGTTAATTACAAAGTCAGGTTTTAATGACTTAACAAAATCAACTGTAGCTTCTGTATTTGTAAATACAATTAAATTCTTTAATTTAGAAGCACGATTGATTAGATAGTTAGGGAAATCTCTTAATCTCTTCTTTTCAGGAATCTTAGAAATTTCAACACTTAGACCACCTAAATGATCACTCTTTTCAATTAAGAATGTGTTGCATCCAACTTCAGCAGCAGTGCAAGCAGCTTCAAGACCGGCAGTACCGCCACCAACAACAACAACATTAACTTGTTTGTTTACTTTTAATTTCTTGTATTCATCACCATCAGCAACACTTGGATTGATAGTACATCTAATAGGACGGTTTAAGCCAATTCTATTACCTGCACAACCAATGTTACATGAAATACATTTTCTAATTTCATCAACTCTGCCTTCTTTTACTTTATTTGGCCAATTAGGATCAGCAATAAATTGTCTACCTAAACCAATGAAATCAGCCTTACCGCTTTCAACAATCTCGTTAGCAACCTTAGGATCTCTAATATTACCAGTAGTGATTACAGGTTTATTAAACTTTTCTTTAACCGCAGTAGCTAAATAAGTTCTCCAACCATCTTCTAAGTAGTTAGCATCAATTTGTAAGTGAATAGAATCAACTAGACCAGCAGAAGCATCAATGATATCAGCTTCTTCTTGGAAGTATTCTAATAGTTCTAAAGAATCTTCAAGTGTATTACCACCCTTTAAGAATTCATCGGTAGAAATACGAACAATGATTGGGAAGAATGGTCCAACTTGAGCTCTTACTTCCTTTAATACTAAAGAAGCAAATCTAGCTCTATTTTCAGGACTGCCACCAAATTCATCAGTACGATCATTTGTTAAAGGTGATAAGAATTGGCTGATTAAATAACTATGACCACAGTGAATTTCGACCGCGTCAAAGTTTGCAGTTACAGCTCTTTTTGCAGCCTCACCATATCTTTTAACAATGGTCATAATTTCATCTTTTGTTAAAGGACGAGGAGCGGCACCACCCTTCTTATTAGGAAGATTGCTTGCTGAAACTGGTTGCATACCAATTCTAGATTCAACAGCGCTAGCACCAGCATGATTGATTTGAACAGCAATCTTAGTACCATATCTATGCACTGTTTCTGTTAATCTATATAAAGCAGGCATGTAGCAATCTTGATCAAGTCTTAATTGAGTTGTACCATTTGAACCACTTGGATAGTCAACGCAAACATTTTCAACAATGATAAGTCCTGCACCACCAGCAGCTCTTTGTTTATAGTAATTAATATGCATATCACTCATTTGACCAGAGTCTTCTGCATAGTTAGTTCCCATTGGTGTCATAACGATACGGTTAGGAATAACGCATCTTCTTACTTCCAATGGTTGAAATAGTGAATTAAATTCTCCCATACTTTCCTCCTGTTTAATTAACCATTTATATCCATATTATAAAAAGCTATTTTTTTTAAAACAATTTAGTTTTATCGAAAAATCTATAGATAATATCTATAGATTTTATATAATAAACATGGAAATAAACTATGAATCTAAATTATATATATTATTTTTCTGTCTTAGCTAAAACCGAACATTATACTAAAGCTGCCAATATTTTAAATATCACGCAACCATCTTTATCACATGCCATAGATGAAATCGAAAAAGAATTAGGTTGTTATCTTTTTGAAAAAGATGGTCGTAATATTAAATTAACCTATTATGGCAAAATATTATATGAATATGTTGAATCAGGTTTAAAACAATTAGAATCTGGTCAAAGACAAATTGAATCATTAATGTCACCTAATCAAGGAATAATTAGATTAGCTTTTATTTATACACTTGGTTATTCTTTTGTACCTAATGTTTTAAAAAACTTTCACTCAATTCCTCAAAACAATCAAATTAGTTTTAATTTAAAACAAGGAAATACTACCGATATATTAAACGGCCTAGAAGAAGAAAAATACGATTTATGTTTTGCTTCATATCAAAAGAATCGTAATAATCTATCTTTTATCCCTATTTATACCGAAGAGTTAGTAGTTGTTGTATATAAAGACCATCCTCTTGCTGAAAAAAAGGAAATTGATTTAAATGAATTAGCTAATGAATATTTTATCTATTACAGTAAAAATAGTGGCCTAAGACCACTTGTTGATGATATATTCAAAGAAGCAAAGATAAAGCCAAAAATCTTATTTGAAGTAGAAGAAGATAGTGCTGTACTGGGACTAGTTAATATTAAATATGGTGTAGCTGTAGTACCAAATATACCAATTATTAATAATTTTAATTTAAAAAAATTAAAGATTTTAAATAAATATCAAGCAAGACAAATCTTCTTAGCTACTGCCAATAATCGTTTTGAACCCCCAGCAGTTAGAAAATTTATTACTTTCTTAAATAATAACTACGCCATTAAATAGACTTAAGATCCTCTATTTTCATAATAGTATCTTCATCTTTATATTTTTTGACATACTTATTTTCACTAATGTTAGGCAATATTTCTAATATTTCATTTTTATAATATTCTTTTTCTGCCTTGCAAGCTTTCTCTAAATTAGTTGTTGTCTCAATATACATCTTATAAAAGATAAAGTTAGCTAATTCATCTTTGCAATCTAAAGCTACGCCATCATCTAGTTTTCTTGCCTTTATTTCTTTTAAAGCAACTTTAATAACTAATTCTAAATTGTGAATCTTATCAAAGTTTAGTCTTTTTAAAATAGTGCCACTTGTATTGTTGTAATAGCCATATAAGGGTACATGTACTTTGCAATATTTATCGGCTAATAAAGAACACATTAAAGTAAAATGATTATCTTCAAAATAGCGATTTTCAATAAATCTTAAATTATTTTCTTTGATAAAACTAGTTTTATATAACTTACCCCAAACGGTTAAATTCAAGTCTTTAGTTAATCCTAATAAGATTTTCCTTCTAGCTTCGACATCACTTAAATCATAAGTATCAATTTTATATTCTTTAATTTCCTTAAACTTTGGTAAAGTATCGAAATACATAAAAGATTCATTTTGTACAATATCATAATCATCTATTAGCATTTGTTCATAGAATATTTCAAGCATCATTGGATGAACTAAATCATCTGCATCAATAAAAGTTAAATATTTGCCACTACAGTTTTCAATCCCCTTATTACGTGCTCCACCAGAATTGCCCTTTTTATCAAGTTTAAATATCTTTACATTTTTTGGATATTCATTCCTTATTGATTCTAATAATTCCCAAGTATCATCACTTGATACATCATCAACAAATATTACCTCTAAATTACCAAAACCATATGTTTGATTTTTAATACATTCAAAACAGTTAAACAAATAATCTTGAACGTTATAACACGGCACTATTACCGAAATCTTGTCTTTAGTCTTCATAAGTAAATTTTCACCTCTTCTCCTTTCTTTGTCAAAGGGTTACTCACT
>CAVCDR010000017.1:0-15235 GCA_963601025.1 Agathobacter sp.
ATTATCTTCAGCCTTTTGATAATCATCCAAAACTAAATCCAAGTAAGCATCTACTTCACTAGGAGAGTATCCTTTAAACTCTGTACTAAAATTCTTTTCTAATATTTCTTCTGGCGTTAAATTAAGTTTCTCCATATCAAATCTCCATCCTTATAATATCACAACTGACCTTTTATGTAACATTATTAGATAATATTGTATAATAACAAGGTAGTTTTTATGAAATATCCTAACGGTAAAATTGCAAACACTTCGCATTCTAAAATTAGTGCCGCTAATCGTGGTATGACTTTAGAAGAAGATATTAATATCACTAATGATGATTATTTAGCCAATGATGTTGCGATTATTCATAAAAAGCCTACACCCATTACTATTGTAAAAGTAGACTATCCTAGTCGAAACAAGGCTAAGATTTCCGAGGCTTATTTTAAGCTTCCTAGTACTACTGATTACAATGGTATATATAAAGGTAAATATATCGATTTTGAGGCAAAAGAGTGTAACTCTAAGACAGCGTTCCCTTTTTCTTCAATACATCCTCATCAAATAAAACATTTAGAAAATGTCTTTCGACATGGAGCAATAGCCTTTATAATAATTCGTATGACTTTTTATAGTGAAGATTATTTAATTGATGCCAAACAATTCTTGGACTTTTATAATCAAACTGATAGAAAGTCACTTCCCTATAGTTGGATTAAAGATAACGGCCATTTGATAGAATTTAAGCTACAAAGGCCTTGTAACTACTTAAGTGTAGTAGATAAAGTATATGAGTGTGATAAATTATGAATGAAAGAAATCAAAAATTAAAACAAAACAGACCTGTTAAGCCAAAAGTTAAACGCAAAATAAACAAAGTTAATCTTTGGGCAGTTATTATATCGTGTGTTGCGATAATTGGATTAATTTGTTTAACAATAGGCTTAATCGTAATTGTCGGCATGCTTAAAAGTAAGCCTGAACTTGATGTATCAGAATTTACTAATAGTGAATCAAGCGTAATCTATGATGAGGATGGTAATCAAATTGCTGAACTTGGTACAACTATTAGAGAAAATGTTACTTATGATGATTTGCCTAATGTTTTAGTAGATGCCTTTGTCGCAACTGAAGATAGTAGATATTTTGAACATAATGGTTTTGATGTACCACGTTTTGCCAAAGCGTTCTTATCAAATCTTAAGACGATGTCTTTCTCGCAAGGCGGTAGTACCTTTACCATGCAGCTTGTTAAAAACACTTATTTCTCAAATGATGAAACAGGACAAAGTGCTAGTAGAAGTGGTTTAAGTGGTGTTACGAGAAAAGTTCAAGAAATCGCTTTAGCAATGGAACTTGAAAAGAGTAACGAAGTAAATAAGAAGACTATTCTTGAACTATATCTAAATAAATTAAACTTTGGTGGCAATCGTAATATAAGAGGTATTCAAAAAGCTAGCGAATACTACTTTGGCAAAGATGTAACAGATTTAAATCTTGCCGAATCAGCTCTATTAGCTGGTGTTATTAATGCCCCTAATGCATACAACCCATTTAATAATCTAGAGTTAGCTACTCAAAGAAGGAATGAAGTACTTTATCTAATGAGGTATCATGGCTACATCACCGAAGATGAATATCAATTAGCACGATCAATCAAGGTTGAAGACTTGCTTGTGGATTATACAGAAACTTCAAGCGGCGGTAGCACTTCACCTTATCAAGCTTATATTGACCAAGTAATTTCCGAAACTTATACCTTAACTGGCAAAGACCCATATACAACGGGTATGCGTATTTATACTTATATGAATAAGGAAATCCAAAAGACTATGGATTCTATTCAAGAAGAAAATTATGATGGTATTGCCTTCCCAGATGATGAGTTTGAAATCGCTTCTATTGCAGTAAACAATCAAACAGGTGCTATAGTTGGCATACTTGGTGGAAGAAATTACGCGTCTGGTGGTTCATTACTTCTAAATCACGCTACTGAACAAAAGAAACAGCCAGGTTCAGCAATAAAGCCAATACTAGATTATGTACTAGCCTTTGAAAATTTAGGTTGGAGTACAAGTCATGTCTTAGTTGATAAGCCAATAACTTATGCAGGAACTTCAATTGTTGTAGCTAACGCTAATGGCTATTATAGTGGTCAAGTAACATTGAGGGATGCTTTAGGTAATTCTTTAAATACCCCTGCTATTCAAACGTTACAAGCTGTAATTGATGCCAAAGGTAAACAATATGTTGTTGATTATCTAAATTCAATGGGCATTGAAATTAGTTATGACGACTTTGATATTCAATGCGGTATCGGTGGTAATAAGATTACGGTATCTTGTTTAGATATTGCCGGTGCTCAAGCTGCATTATTAAATCTAGGTCAATATACAAAACCACATACTATTTCAAGAATCGAATTCTTAGATGGCAAGTCACCTATTACTCCTACTTACACAACAACTCAAACTGTAAGCAGTGAGGCCGCTTATATGATGGATACCTTACTTGAATCAAATGTATCTGGCGGTTATGCAAACCTAATGCAAATATTAATTGATGACTATAAAGTATATGCTAAGACAGGTACTACCGACTGGGGCACTAGTGGTCAAGCATATGGTATCCCTACCGGTTCTATTAAGGATGCATGGATGGTGGCGTCTAGTACAAACTATACGGTTGCGACTTGGATTGGTTATGAGAAAGCACAAAAAGATAAACAATCTTATATTACGGTTAGTGATTATCTAACAAATATTCAAGGTAAGACAACTAATGCAATACTTGATAAGACGGTTAGTGAATATGGCTCGCCTACTACTCTTGAAAGACCTAGTGGTGTAGTATCAATTACGCATATCTTAGGTACATATCCATATGCTGCTACAATTGAGGATATGGATTCTAAATATATAACTACCGGTTATATCAAGAAAGAATACGCAACATTAGTTGACCCACAAACGGCTAATATATCTTCTATGGATTCTAATCCAACTATTAGCTATGATGGTACTAAACTTAAGATTACATGGCCTAAATATCCAGATGAGAGTGCTTTAAAAGAAGCTGAAGATACAATGGATATATCGCTAACAAGATCTGATGGTTCTATAATAATTGGGGCAACAGGTAAACGATTATTCGACTATTCTTGGGTATATGGCCCTGTAAGATATAAAGCTGAAATTAAAGTAAATGGCACCAGCACAGGAACCGTAACTTCTGAAACGGAAGAAAATAGTTTCGAAGTAACAGCTACAGCTGGTGATAAGATTACAGCTTGTGCATATTATGGCTATGAAAAATTAAATATCTCTAGTAGCCAAAAATGTGTTGATGTAACTGTTGAAGATAAGGATGTAATCATGACTATTCCTAATACTACCGATACTAGCGAAATCAAAACTTATTTAGAAAGCCTAGGCGCTAAAGTTGATGTAATAGAAAAAACAGGAGACAGTGAATCACTTACTATTGTAGATAATAATGGAGTGCCATATTCTGTAGGAATAAGTGAGACAATTAAACAAAGTGCTTTAAATAAATTAACTTTCACTGTTACTAAAACAAGTAAAGCAACTGTTAAATTAGCTCTTACCACTTCTGTTCAAGGATCAATTACTAGAGTTCAAGCTAATAAGGATGTATCTTCTTGGACATATGTAGATAATGATGGTGCTTGTAGCGAAAACGGTAATTATGTCGATGTTGATACAAGTAAGTTATCAAATAGTATAACTATCATGGCTACTGATTCAGATGGAAATACCGATTCAGTTACGCTTAATCCTTCCAACTAACCAAAAGCATTTGCAAGTCGCAAATGCTTTTTTATTGCTTAAGACGAAATTAAAGATAGATAAAATAAAAAGATGCTTTTGCACCTTAATTACTTTTCGCTTACAAAGCCTTGGATATTGACATCTATGCTTTTACAATCAAGCCCAGTCATTTCCCCAACTGCTTCAAATACTTTAGCTTGTACTTTATTAGAAAGTTTCATGACATCCATGCCTTGTTTTACTTTAATATTTAAGCTAATCGTTAATTCATCATCCTTATAAGTACATGATGCAACATTACAATCTTTCTTTACAGGATAGACGCCATCTACTTTTAAACAAGCTAGATTCGCGATATCGTTTATAGCGTTTTTTGAAACATTAATGTTTCCATATTCATTCTTATTTAACATACAAAAATTATATCACCCTTCTAAGTCCTTTCGGATATTTATTTTTAAGCTTACCTTTTGCACATTTACCATAGCCTAAAGATAAACCTTTATATGTTACTTGAAAATAGTTATCTTCTTTTTCGATTGTTAGTTCATTGCCTTTTATAAACTTAAGATATTCTTCATCACTTAAATCATATTGATACCTAAAAGTTAGATTATTACTACGATATAAATTATGACTTGGCTCAAAACGATCTTTCTTTAATTCGCCCAGAAATATGCCATATCTTAATAAACCATATTCAATATCAATTAGTGGTATTTTTGATAAATAATAGTTATTTTCATTGTTGTAAAGATAGTATTCTTTTATATCTAAATTATCTTTAATAAACTTATCTACAATTCTATTTTTAGTTGTTTTCTTTTGTTTATACTTCTTAGATACTAAATTGCCCTTCTTTTTCATAATAGCCATATATTGACCTTCCGTATTATTTAAGAAAGATAATTTAATAGTACCCTCTAACTTAGAACTGGTATTATTAAAATCAAGTTTAATTAGTTCCATATCTTCATGACTATTTAAGAAGTCTTTTACTTGATTTTCATCTTCTTCAAAAGCAAATGTACAAGTAGAATAAATTAGAGTACCACCTTCGTTTAATAGCTTATAGGCATCTTCTAATAGGCCTTTTTGAATATTAGCTAAATTTTCAATATTAGAAACACTATAAGTATCTAGTATCTCGGGATATTTTCTAATCATTCCTTCTCCAGAACAAGGCGCATCTAGTATCACCAAATCAAATAGGCCTTGATATTTAGAAGCTAGATAATCAGGCTTTAAGGAAGTAACTATCGCATTTGTAAAACCACATCTTTCTAAATTACTTGATAGAATACTAGCTCTAGAGTATGTAACATCATTACTAATAAAGAGACAATCATCATTAAGTTTATTTAGGGCATTGATACTTTTGCCTCCTGGGGCAGCACACAAATCAATGGCTAAAGATATATTAGTATCTTTTAGAAAACTAATCGGTATTGATGATTCAACATCTTGTGGATAGATAATTCCTAGCTCATAAGCTTTACTTTTGCCTATTGAATCACTTAAACAATAATATGATTTGTCATTAATATTAGATTCTTTATATTCAAAATCAATTATTTCAAAGATTTTGTCTTTGTTAGCTTTTTTCTCGTTAACAAAAAAGCCACTGCTTGGTTTTTGATCAATTAAAGAAACAAATTCATCATAGTCTTTATCAAAATATTGTTTCGCTCTTTGTAAGAAAACTCCTTTATTTTTTGTATTCATAGCCTAACATTCTATTTACAAATTTATAGTTACCCTTTAATAATTCTTTGCGAATGCGTGAACTAGAAATCTTTTTACCATAATATTTAAATTCGGGTATTACCTTTAAGTTAATACCATCCTTTTTCAATGTTTCAACATTTCCTTGCCCCTTATAGGCATAAGTAAAGTCAAAGCCGCATACAAGGGTATCAATATTTAATTTATTTAATATATCTTTCTTAAAAGAATCAGCACTTTTATGCATTAATTCTTCATCAAACTTTAATATCACAACTTCTTTTATACCAAACTCTTCAAAAATCTTAATTCTTTCTTCTAAGTTTGTAAGCATTAAATGGCCTTCTCCAAAAACCTCGATTGGATCAGGATCAAAAGTAATTACTATTGGTATTATCCCCTTTTGTTTAGCTAATCTTACCGTTTCCTTTAACAGTTCTTGATGGCCCCTATGTACACCATCAAAACAGCCAATACAGGCCACATTTCTTTCTAGATGTATATTCTTATCAAAGATTAGTTTATCAATCATAATAACCCTCTTAAACAACGATAAAGGCCATCCTCATATTTATAGATAGCTAAGGCTTCATTATTATAGGCACAAAGTATCATTTCCTCTTTTAAATCTAACTTTAATGGTTTACCATCCATAATATACTTTTTATCAGTCACATTATAAACGTAATAATATTTACTTAATACTTCAAACATTGAATGAACATGATAATTACCATTTAACACATCATCTAAAGTATCACTATCGCTAATATCAATGTCATCAATCTTGGTTCTTCTTAAATCACTTAAAGTACCAATGATATTTAATTTAGACAATACATCACTAGCTAAGCTTCGAATATAAGTGCCACTGCTTACATAAGCTCTAAAAGTAAAAGTATCATCTTTTGCATCTAGTAATTCAATATCATATACCTCTATATCTCTAGGCTCTACTTTTACTTCAATTCCCTTTCTTTGATACTCATAAAGCTTTTTACCATTAACTTTAATAGCACTAGTCATTGGTGGAACTTGTTTTGATTTGCCTAAGAAGGTTTTTAATACATCATTAATAGTATTAAAATCAGGCATTGTTTCTTCTTTTTCTAAAAGAATATTACCATCAATATCATCGCTATCCGTCTTAATGCCAATTTTAACAGTCGCAATATACTCTTTTTTAGCACTAACTAAAAATTGATTAGCTTTGGTAGCTGAACCAATTAAACATACCATTAAGCCTGTCGCATTTGGATCTAAAGTTCCCGTATGGCCAATCTTTTTAGTATTAAAGACTTTTCTTAATTTATAGCATATATCAAAGGAAGTTATTCCTTTTGGTTTATCAATATATAGAATTTGACTCATGAAATGATTATATAATGTTTTTTATGAAAAGAGTTTATCTAGAAATAACAAACGCTTGTAATTTAAATTGTTCCTTTTGCAGACAAAACAAAGGAAATAGTTTTATAGACATAAATACTATAGAAAACTATCTATTACAAATAAAAGAAATAACTAGTTATATTTATCTTCATGTTTTAGGTGAACCCCTACTTCATAAAGATATCGAAGAAATATTATCTCTACTAGATAAGTATGATTTTAAGTTACAACTTGTTACTAATGGGGTTTTATTAAATAGATATCCTAATATACTAGAACATAAATCATTAAGAAAACTATCAGTATCAATTCATTCTATTAATAATCTAAATATTAGTAATAGTTATTTCAATACCATAAACAATCTTATTGAAAATAACAATAATAAGATTATCGAATTAAGATTCTATGATTTAGATAATCTAGATAATAATATTACTAATTATTTAAATTATCTAGATGAAAAATATCATTTTAAAGAGACTAAAAAAGATCGTTCTTATAAGCTAAAAGATGACGTATATATTTATAGCCAAGAAATGTTTAAATGGCCTGATATTAATGATGAAGATATTGGCGAAGATGGCTATTGTCATGGTTTAATAGATCAAATTGCCATACTTCATAATGGTGATGTCACATCATGTTGTCTAGACCCTTTAGGATACAATGTTTTAGGTAATTTAAACGATAATTCCTTAAATGATATATTAGAATCACCTCTATATAAAAAAGCTCTTGATGAACTTAAAAATAGGCGTTTTATACTACCATTATGTAAGAAATGTACTTATCGTTTAAGATTCTCTAAGTAACAATAATTAAAGACAATAGAACTTAAGGCCGAAAGAGCTAGCTCTTCTTTGCCAACATGTTTTAAATAATAGCCAGTTTCAAAGATATTATCTAAATCATAATAATTTTGAGGGATAACTAGACTATATGGTTTAACTAGTTTTAATTCTTTTAATTCTTCATCTTTTTTGCTTATAAAAGGATATAAATGATAATCATAGTCTTTCTTATAAGAAACAAAATCAGGATATTCTTTAATATTTAAATGAAAGATAGAACCCATTGAAGCTCTTACAACTTTAGGATCAAAATAATCAATATTACAATTTATTAAAACAATATCTTTAAAATTAAAAGAAACAGCACTTCTAAAGATCGTGCCAAGTTCTCCATAATCGGAAAAGTTATATAAGACAATATGGCTATCGCTACATAGTCCACTATAAAACTTCTTAAAGACGCCAATGCCATAACAGTTTTCTTTAACCGATAATCTTTCAATTACCTTATCATCTTCAATTAAAGAAACTTTATTTGTATTGCATAGTTCTACTAGTTTAAGGTATTGTTCATTCTTAATAGCCTTACTAGAAACATGCACCTTAACAATATAACTAGGAACCTTCTTTAAAGCCTCGATTGTTAAAGAAATGCCCAAGATATAAGAATATTCATCACTACTTTGATATTTTTCCATCTTTGACATTATAACTTTTTTTAAAGAGTGAAAAAAGTACTTGCTAAGCAAGTACTTTAATCTAGTTTAAGACAATCTTATTAATAGCTTCAATGATATCCACTACATCACTTCTATCCACATAGGCATAAGAGCTACCATCCACATAAACTAAACAGCTTTCACCATCTTTTCGATAGAAGTCCATCTTATAAGTTGGATAGTTTTCATTATCTAAATGTAAAGTAATTGAAACTTCTTCTTGATTAGATTTGCTATCACTTGTAAATGATGTAGCATTTAATGAAGTGATGGCATTTCTAAGTGTTGTAAGTTCAATTTCTTCGTCATTGTACTTATAAGAATCACCATCTTTGCTAAAGGTATAAGTATTTCCATCAAGACTAATATCAATTGAAGTTACACTATCAAAATCTCCCGCAAAGATTTCTTGATGCCTTAAATCATTGTAAGAATTACTTGTCAAAGTTTCATACTTTGTTGAAGTAATTGTATAAATAATTTTTGAATCACCTACTCTAAGATATCTAGTAACACTATCAGCATCTTTATCATCATCACTAGCTTTGTTATATTTTTCTAGTTCTTCCACATTAGAAGAAACATATAAGGTTAAGTTTTGATTTTCCTCATTATCCTTAGAAGTATAAGTAATCGAAATAGTAAGTTCTGGATTATCTAAGCCATATTCCTTTAACTGCTCATCACTTACATTGTAAGTAACACAATTATATAAATCTAAGTTTTTAATAGTTGAAAGATAATTATCAATTAAATCATTATCTAAAGCTTTTCCATCAGTAAAGTAATTATCGTCAGCACATATACTAGTACCCTCTTGTTTAGTAATTGTATAACTTTCATTACCCTTAAAAGAGATAGAAGTAACTTCTTTCATAGATGGAATTTCATCATTTAATATTAAAGAACTAATGCTAATATCATAGTTATCGTATGGATCACTAGCCGCTAAATAGACATTGCCATCACCAATATCCACATATCTTTGAGAATCCATTTTAGATACATCTCCAAGCTTAATAGTATAGTCATTATCAGCTGTACTAATATTAATTGTACAGACCGGATTAGATAATCCATATTGACTATAATCAGTTACATTTTCTATTACATAAGTAGAAGAGAAAGATTTAAAAATACCAAGTAAATCACTTATTTTAGTATTATCCAATGGGAAATTTGAATCATCGTCATAAGTCCAACAATCATCTTTGGTAAAAGATAAAGTAGTCTTGTTTACTGTCCAAGATAGACTAGTTACATCACTTGGATTAATTTTTAATACAACTTCCCCATTAGTTTTAATATCTTCCTTTTTTTGTTCAGTATTTGAAACAATTATGGTAGTAATACATAAGATAACAAGTATTGAAAGTAAGATATAAATTTTCTTTTTCTTAGGCATGTTTCTTCCTCCTATCTATTACGGTTAATATTCCATATAAGACAAAGGCAGTAGGAATAATACCAATCATCCAAGTCTTTAATGTAGAAGATGCTGAATCAGATATTGTTAAATAGTTATAATTTAGACTCTTAGAACTAATTGAAATACTATCTTCTTGGCCAATCAAATCAGATAAGGC
Organism: Agathobacter sp.; assembly: GCA_963601025.1. GTDB lineage: Bacteria > Bacillota_I > Bacilli_A > Erysipelotrichales > Erysipelotrichaceae > Colivicinus. The sequence continues at coordinate 9,993 of CAVCDR010000017.1, forward strand.
ATTGATTGCTAGATTTAAGTTTGCACCAGATGAATATGAATTATAGACATCTTCTAAGAAGTAACTTGAGGCAAACCAAATTAGTTTTCCATCATTATTTGTATCAATGGAAACAGCTAAACTAAATGAGCCATCAATATCACTATCTTCTTTATCGTAAGTAGTTAGATTATAACCATCTACCTTACTATAAGAAGTTGAAGAAGAAGCTAAAAGTGAAGTTACATCACTACCATCAGTAATATTTAAACCATTGGCTAATGGGAAGATTACATAATAGTTTTCATCAATTAAAGGCGTAGTAATATTGCTTGTTTCAATAGTAGGTAACAACATGTAAGGTTGTGAGAATGTATAGTAGTTACGATCATTTTCAATAACGATACCTTCGACACTTTCAACACCATAGTTATTTAAGACGCTATATAAATTAGTTAATGTACCCTCATTTGTAGGCCCGGCAGAAACAAATAATCTGCCACCATTATTCAAATAGCTTGTAAGCATTCTAGCTTCTTCATCAGATATATCACTAGTTGGTGCATAAATCATCAAACAATCAGCGTCACTTGGAATTTCTTCAATATTTAATAAAGATAAAGCTTCTGTTTCGATATTCATCTTACTAATTTGTTTAGAAAATTCACTTGGTAAATCAGTTTCACCATGGCCTTGTAAGTAATAAATCTTTGGATTATCATCACTTGTTACATAAGAAATTGCCGAAGTAAGCGTACCCTCTCCATCAAAAGAATAAGTATAAGAATAAGTAGTATAATCAACATCTGTTAAATAAATATCACTATAGGCAATATAACGATATTTATCGTCACACTCTACAATTAAACTATTATTAGCAACATCCTCACTTGTATAAGTAGAAGTAAAAGTTGGGTAAGTATCTGGATTTTTCTTTACAACACTAATGTGATTAGATAAGCTTTCATACTTATTAAGTAAGTTTTCAATAACGCTATCTTCCTTATCGGCTTGCACTACCCAATATACCGTTACATCTTTGTCCAAGGCATTTACAACAACCTTAGTAGCACTAGTAATGGAATATAGTCTAGATGAACTAATATCAAAATTTGTCATTGTACTAGGTAGTTTTGAAAACAAGGCGTTTAAAGCTATTAGAATAGCTAAAACGATAACACTAATGGTAATAGTATATGATCCACCTTTTAGGGCAACCTTAGAACCTTTTTTTTCTTTAAAATTAAACATTAGTTATACCTCCTTTTTTCAAGAGATTGAACAGTTAAGAAATTGCCAAAGATGATAATCGATATATAAAAGATAATATTCGATAAATCAAAGACACCATTTACGAAAGTCTTAAATTTATTAAATAAAGATAATTCTTTCATAATATTAGGCAATAAGTTAGTAAATGTATCATTAAAGAAAATAAAGGCAATTACCACAAGTACAATTAGTATACTGCCTACAATTAAGGCAACAATATCGTTTTTAGTAAGTAGTTTAACAATAAATGCTACAACAATTGAAACAATAAGTAAGGCAAGTAAAGCACCTGTTGTTGTAGAAGATACTTGTTCGGATAAAGTTACACTATAGTAATTAAACAAGAATATAACAATTGAAATACCAGCCGCAAATCCTTGATTATCACTAATTGATGAAATAAACATACCAATGGCAATTAGTGCAGATCCCATCATGAAAAAAGCAAATAAAGAACCATATGAAGTAGGCAAATAAACATCACCATATTTAGAGAAGATATATGGGTATACCGCAATAACCAATAGCGGTAATAAATACATAATCATTAAGGAAAAATACTTGCCTAAGACTATTTCATATGTCTTTAAAGGCAAAGAATATAGTAATTGATCAGTCTTTTGTTTCCTTTCTTCTGCAAAGACCTTCATTGTAAGTAGCGGGATAAAAACAACTAGTCCAATACTTACAAAGTTCAAGACATATTCAAAGTTGGCCACTGAAGCTTGGATGTTATAAAGCATGGCTCCTACACCTACAAAAAGTAATAAGGCAGCACAAAATAAATAGACCATTAAAGAATTAAAGGCGCTTCTTAGTTCATGTTTAAAGATCGCAAACATCTTTTACTACCTCCTTTTTCTCCGTTAATTCCAAGAAAACATCTTCAAGATTTGCTTTATTAGTATGCATCTCAAAAACTGCCATATCCTTTTTAGCAAAGTCAATGGTGATATTTCCGCATACTTCTTTAGAATCAACTTCATTATTTAATGTAACTTCAACACTACTTCCCTCATTTTTAGAAGTGATATTAAAGCTCTTAATGCCCTTAATGTTAGATAGTATTTCTTTAATATCCTTTTCACTAGCCTTTACTTCAAAGACAACACTACTACTTGTAAGCATTAGTTTCTCTAGATTATCTGGCGTATCAAAGGCTACTAGTTTGCCTTTTGAAATAATAAGCACTTGTTCACAAATAGCTTGTACCTCGGATAAGATATGTGAACTAAAGATAACCGTATGATCTTTTCCTAAATTTTTTATAAATTCTCTTATTTCGATTATTTGAATAGGATCTAGTCCAACAGTTGGTTCATCGAGAATAATAATCTCGGGATTACCTAATAAGGCTTGAGCTATACCAACACGTTGTTTGTAGCCTTTTGACAGCTTACTAATTATTCTATCTTTTACATCATTTAAGCCGACTTTATTAATAGCTTCTTCAATTTGTTTCCTTAGTTCTTTACTCTTGACTCCTTTAGCTTCACCAACAAATGTTAAATATTCAATAACAGTTTCATTTAAATAAAGTGGTGGTTGTTCAGGCAAGTAGCCAATTAATTTTTTGGCTTGTTCACTTTCAAGTAAAATATCATGACCACCAATTTTAACTGTACCCTCACTTAATGAAAGACAACCCGTTAAAATATTCATAGTCGTTGATTTGCCAGCACCATTTGGGCCAAGTAAGCCATAGACATGTCCATCTTCAATTTTGAAAGATAAATCATCTACTGCTAGAAAGTTGCCATAGTACTTGGTCAAATGTTCTACTTCAATCATTAAAATACCTCCTAATCTTTGTATCGTAATGATTCTAGTAAGCGAACCTAAAATGAACTTGAAAAATTTATAGTTCGATAATAAATTTCAGTTTATCTTCACATTGTCTAGCACATATATGGCCATTCAGTCTATTTATGGTTGCATAAGCGATAGAAAGCCCTACACCATTACCACTTATCTTATTTGAATGTGATCTATCATTGCGATAAAAACGTTCAAATAAGCGATCTAAATCAGTTATCTTTTCATTATAGGTATTTTCAACAATAATAATTATCTTCTTGCCATTCTTATTGGCTATCAGATTAATCGTTCCCTTATTTGGTGTATATTTAATAGCGTTATCTAATAAAATTGAGATGCATTGTTGAAACATTTCCTTGTCTCCTACATACATTAGATTTTCTTCAATCGTTTGATTAAAGGATAGGCCCTTTCCTTTAGCTAAAGAAACAAAAGATTCGCTAATTTCCCATGAGGAATCACTAATAGAAAAATTAGTTTTATTTATAATTGGTGTTTCTTCTTCAAGTCTAGATAAAGTAACAAGATTATTGATTAATTTAGATAATTTATTAGCTTGGTTTTGAATGTTTTTAACCCACTCATTATTCTCGTATTCGATATCTAGCACATCAGCACTAGTGGAAATAGAAGTAAGTGGTGTTTTCAATTCATGGGAAGCATTAGTTATAAATTGTTTTTGAGCTTCCATATTTTTTAGATATGGATTAATCGCGTATTTGGAAAAGAACGTTACTAGTAAAAATACTACTAATAAAGATAAAAAAGAAATCACTATGGTAATAGTAAGTAAATTCTTCATCATTTGGATTTCTCTTTCACTATTTAAAAATAGAATAGTTATTGAATCATCACTCACTACTTTTAAATAACGATAGTCTTTATAGTAGCCTTTAGTATTATTACTTTCTTTGATAATTTCACCATATTTTAATGCTTCATCATTCGATAAGGAAGCGATATATTCTTGATATAAACTTGGATTATCATTGTCATCATAAATAATTGAAAAGAAACGTATCATATATGGCACTTCATTTGAATAATTATCAATATTTACTAAAGGTGGCGTATCTTCCGGGATTCCTTCAAGTTGAGCATTGTATAAGCTTTCTAGGATGTCATCTTGACCCCTAGTGGTTGTCTTATAGTTTGTTATATTAACAAAACAAGATACACTTAAAATAACCGCTAAAAACACCAACATAGCAGTTTCAATAAAACGCCATCTAATCTTTTTTAGCATGTCTCTTCCCTTAAAGCATAGCCAGCCCCACGAATGGTTTTTATTTCTAAATCAGAGTCTATTTGTTTTAGCTTTCTTCTTAAAAAGCCAATATAGGTCCATACTACATCTATGTCAGCTTGACTATCGATATCCCATACTTTATCCATTAATAGTTCACTAGAAAAGACTTTTAAGGGATTTTTTAAGAATAGTTCAATCAATTGAAACTCTTTATTGTTTAATTTGATTTCTTGATTGCTAGTTTTTAAAACATAGGTATTTAAGTCTAGTATTGTATTACCATAGCTTATTTTGGCATTTGTATAAATATTACTTCTTCTAGATAAGGCTTTTACACGGGCTAAAAATTCACTAGTTGCGAAAGGTTTAGAAAGATAATCATCAGCCCCTGCATCAAGCCCCAATACCCTATCACTTACTTCACTTTTGGCTGTTAAAAATAAGACGGGAGTATTAATATTATTGTTACGAATAGTCTTTAATACTTCAATTCCATCAACATAAGGCATCATAATATCTAAAACAATCACATCATAACTATTACTTTCGATGTAGTTCAGCGCTGCCCTACCATCATTTACTTCATCAACGGTATATTTATTTTTTTCTAGTATCACCTTTAAGGCCTTAGCGATACTTACTTCATCTTCGGCAATCAATATTCTCATAAGGATATTATTACATCTGCTACTTAAAACGAACCTGAAATTAAGCTGATTTATTTATATCCTTAAAGAAAGATAACCACTTTGTTTCAATATTAGAATCTAATAAATCAGTGGCAATCTTATAAAAATTTTTCTCATCTTCTATTAAATAATAGAAATTAGAAGATATTGATAATGGCATCTTGTTAATTAGTTAGAAGAAGTATTGCTCACCTTATATACACAAGCCTTCTTATTTTCTGACCATATCCAATCTT
>CAVCDR010000018.1:0-26778 GCA_963601025.1 Agathobacter sp.
TAAGTGCTTAATTTTGATAGTTACTACATTATCATTAACTTCAATACCATCTATTTCAAGTTCCCCATAATCAGGGTTTAAGCTACCACGGTCTTCTAAAATATAGCTATCCTTATTTATACCACTTAAATCAGTACCTTCTTTATATGTAACCATTATTCCAGTTACCGCAGTGCCGTATATAGTTCCATCAGTATAAGCTTGAATACTTATAACATCATCCATTGTAGGACTATCATCTTTCTTACTACATCCACACAACATTAGTAATATCCCTAGACTAAGTATAATATTTATAATCTTTTTATTCATAAGCACCTCGTTTGTTGATTGATGCTAGTTTAACATCATCCTTAAAACTAAACAAATTTTCATTTTGAAGTACTTCAAAAACATATTGAAGTTGTATTGAAGTAGTAAGGAGTATGACTATGTTTTTAGAAGAAATAACAAATAGTGAACATATCGAAAACGATAAATTTGAATGTAAAAGTATGTTAAATAAGGAAGATCCTTTAAGTTTTCTAAAGACCATAGCTGGCTTTTCTAACAATAAAGGAGGCGCCTTCTATATAGGTGTTGAAGATAAAGCAAATAAACTAATTGGCTTTAATAGAGAAGACGCTGATAAAGAAAGAAACTATTTTAACAATCAGATAAATGAGCATCTTACTCCTAGGCCTAATATAAATATTGAATTTTTACGTTATGAAATTAGAGATAAAGAATTATTTGTTATAAAAGTGAGTGTTTATGAATCATTAATAAAACCTATCATTGTTGAGTACAACGGGGTACCTTCAATTTATATGCGAAGAGATGGTTTTACAAACGGTGCCACTTATGAAGAAATAATTAATATGTCCATTCAAAGTAAAAAGGTTCAATATGATTCCCTGTCATCAAACGTCAAATACAATCGTAATGATTTTAATAAACTATTTGATTTTTACGCCTCGCACAACAATAATAAGCAATTATCTGAGAAAGCTTTAAAATCACTAGGCTTCTTTGATAGTGAAAATAATTTAAGCAATGGTGCACTTCTATTTAAGGATGACTATAAAGAAGATAAAACATTAGTGCAATGTTCTCTATATTCGGGTTTTAATAAAGGAAGCGAAAGAATTATTAGTATAAATAAGTTTAAGGGTAATGTCATTGATTCGGTATCTTATGTAATGGACTTTATAACTAGTAGAATGAATCATTCAGTAATAAAAGAAGAAGATGGCAGAATAAATATTGATTCTTATCCACATCGTGCCCTATTTGAAGGCGTAATTAATGCGTTCGCCCATCGAGATTATTTTATAGATGGCAGTCAAATTCAATTCGACATGTTTAAAGATCGATTGGAAATATCTTCTCCAGGTAGCTTCTATAATGGTGAAATCATTAAGAAAATCTATGATTTATCAAATATTATCTCTAAAAGAAGAAACAATATTATATGTGGCGTATTGGTTTTATGTAACGTTATGGAAGCTGCGGGAACAGGCTTTGATAAAATACTTGAAGAATATAAAGATGTTGATTTAAAACATAAGCCTTATATCTTCTCAACAAGCGATCACTTCACACTAGTACTTCCTGATTTAACTTACGAAAAAGGTATTGAAGACGATTCTTGTACTAGCTATATCTTCCCACCAATTGAAAAAGAATCAAAGTATGATAAACGTATACTTGTCTATTGTTTTAGCAATGCAAGAACCACTAAAGATATCGCAGCATACTTAAATATTAGCGATTCTTCTTATTTAAGAAATACTATTATCGATAATCTAGTAAAACAAGGCCTATTAATAAAGTCTGATAACATTAAAATCAAAACTTATAAAACAAATCAAGAATATGTAGCACTTCAATAATTGTTATTGATTTCACAAATTGCGTTATAATAGTTTCTAGGAGGAATCAAAAATGAATAGATTTGTATTAAATGAAACATCATATCATGGTGCTGGATGCATTAGTGTCATTCCAGAGGAGTTCAAAAACAGGGGATTCAAGAAAGCATTCGTAGCTTCTGACCCAGATCTTGTAAAGTTTGGCGTAACTGCTAAAGTAACTGATTTATTAGATAAGGCTGGTATTGAATATCATCTATATTCAAATATTAAACCAAATCCAACAATCGAAAACGTAAAAGAAGGTGTTAAAACTTTCAAAGAATGTGGCGCTGATTGTATTATCGCAATCGGTGGTGGTTCTTCAATGGATACTTCAAAAGCTATTGGTATTATCATTAATAACCCAGAATTTGAAGACGTTAGATCTCTTGAAGGTGTAGCACCTACTAAGAAACCATGTGTTCCAATTATCGCTGTGCCTACAACTGCTGGTACTGCAGCTGAAGTTACAATCAATTATGTAATTACAGATGTTGAAAAGAAGAGAAAATTCGTTTGCGTTGATGTACATGATATCCCAGTAGTTGCGGTTGTAGACCCAGAAATGATGTCTTCAATGCCTAAGGGCTTAACTGCCGCAACAGGTATGGATGCTCTAACTCACGCAATTGAAGGTTATACTACTGCTGGTGCTTGGGAATTATCTGATATGTTCCATATCAAGGCTATAGAACTTATTTCTAAGAGTTTAAGAGCTGCCGTAAACAATGAAAAAGAAGGCAGAGAAGGCATGGCACTTGGCCAATATATCGCTGGTATGGGCTTCTCAAATGTAGGTTTAGGTGTTGACCATGCTATGGCACATACATTAAGTGCTTATTATGATATGCCACATGGTAAGGCGTGTGCTACATTACTTCCTACTTCAATGGAATTCAATGCTCCTGTAAGTGGCGAAAAATATAGAGAAATCGCCCGTGCAATGGGTGTTAAAGGCGTTGATGATATGAGCCAAGAAGAATATAGAAAAGCTGCAATCGACGCTGTTAAACAACTTGCTAAAGATGTAGGCATTGAATGTACATTAAAGGGTGTAGTAAAAGAAGAAGATCTTCACCAATTATCGATTGATGCATACAACGATGCATGCCGTCCTGGTAACCCAAGAGAATGCACAGTTGAAGATATTGAAAAGCTATATCGTTCATTAATGTAATCTATTTATTCAAAAGGCTGGAAATTCCAGCCTTTTTTGTTATCTTAATGCTTTATTCATATCTACGGTTTTACCTTGCCCTGTAAAAGATATATCCACAGAAAGCTCGCCGTTTTCAATTATATCCTTATAAGCAAAAGTATCCGATTTTACAATCTCCTTTAAATAAGGTCTACTTTTAAAAGCTTCTAATCCTGCATATTTAAAAAGTGGAGCTGCTTTTTCATAATCAAAATCTTTGTTATAGAACCTAAAATAAATCATTTCTTGAGTATCTGTATAATCATATGAAACAGGAACATCTTCACCTACTTCACTTGGATAATCATTCCCATCAAAACCACCTTGTCTGTAATCTTCATTGGCCACAATATAGAGAGCACTAACTATTCAACAATCATTTGGATCTAGATAAATCCTAATAAAGCTATCACCATTTATGTCATAGCTAACACCATACTCTTTATCAATAATATCTTTTTTACAACCACTTAACAAAAATACAAATGCTAGACAAAGTAACAAAAATTTCTTTTTCATAATAGCCCCTTTCTAGGTAGAATAAAACATTATGTCTTATAATATAAATCATTCTACCTTTGTTAACTTAATTATCGCATATCACAAAAAAACACAACAGTGTTGTGTTTAATTATAATCTTCTCCAACTATACATAATATCTTTGCTATGACTGTATATCTTAGAAAGACGCGAATTGATTTTCTCTTCTAGAATCTTAGTGTCCTTTTGTCTTTGAAATCTAAATAAAATCGCAAATTGATTGTCATTTATCTTAGCTATGACATCATTCTTTCTAAATAATACTTCAAAGATGCCCAAACATTGATTCATAATATCATTTAAGTTTTTGATATTGCTATCAAAAGTTATCGTAAGTATATAAGCGTTAATATCATATCTTTCGCTATTCCTAATAAGATAAACCACAATACTATTTAAGGTTTGGCTATCCACAATCATTGGGCCACTTATGTTACTAGAATCAAGACTTCTTTCTTTTTTATTTGAAATTTCATTATCACTATCTTTAGAAAGTATTTCTTGAAAACCAATATTGGTATTCTCTAGTTTAAAGCCCATCTTATCATAATAATTTTTACTAGCATACTTATAGTAAGACATTGCTTGGCTATACTTTTTATCTTTAATCAAAGCCTTTAAATATACATAAATTAATCTTTCATCTAGATCATCAAAACTTAATCCTTTTTCAGCATATTTAATAGCTAGTTCATAGTTTTCTTCCTTTATTTCTTTTAAAGAAAGAGTATTGCACACATCAAGTGCGATAGTTTGAAAGTAGCCTCTATCGCTTTCAATCCAGCCGCCATCAACACCTTGTAAAAAAACACCGCAATAGATATCAAAAGCGTTTTTATAGGCATCTAAATCTTCATTCTTCTTACCTATTGTCACAGCATTTTCAAAAGCATCAGTATCTAAACTAACACTTAAATTAGGATTTATTTGATAGGCATTATTGACGCTTATTACTATATCGATATCTTTAAATTCTTCAATTTCCTTAAGTGCTGCTCTAAGTCTATAGATGGCATACTTTAAGGCATTACTAGGATTTTCACTATTTGGCCAAAATGTATTAATCAACTTATCTTTATCAATAGGATGACTATGATTTACTAAAAGAAACGCAAAAAGACTCGTTAACTGTTTGCCCAGTTTTTCTCTTAAAAGTATCTCTTTATTTGATGTGTATACTCTAAAAACACCAAATAAACTAAATGCGTAAATAATATCATCCATACTTCTAGATTAAGTATATCTAAAAATGATTAAGTTTAGTAGTCATGGCCTCTAAATTATTAGAATGCATCAAGGCTGTCTCTTTATCAATTAGACCTTTCTTATATAAATCATAAACGCTATCATCATTAGTAACCATACCATTATTACGATTAAGCATAATCGTATTATTAATTAAATGAAGCTTATTATCTCTAATTTGCGAACAAATCGCTGGACAAGTCTTCATGACCTCATAGCTTGGATACATCTTGCCATCTTTACCCTTAATAAGTTGTTGGCTTATAACGGCCTGTAAAGTCATTGTAAGTTGAATACGAATTTGTTCCTGTTGGGCAGGAGGAAAAATATCAATGATTCTACTGATTGTATCACTAGCTCCCGATGTATGAAGTGTACTTAAGACTAAGTGTCCAGTTTCAGCGGCCGTCAAAGCTACACTAACAGTCTCTAAATCACGCATTTCACCTACTAGTATTACATCTGGTGCCTCTCTTAAGGCTGCACGTAAGGCATTTAAATAATCATCAGTATCATGCCCTATTTCGCGTTGAGAAACAATGGACTTATTATGTTTATGAAGGTACTCAATTGGATCTTCAATAGTAATGATATGTGCATTTCTAGTCTTGTTTATTTCATCAACAATACATGCCAAAGTAGTAGACTTACCACTTCCTGCACTACCCGTAACTAGAATTAGTCCTTTATTAAGTTTGGCTAAATCAAGAATACTTGGCAAGATATGTAACTTACTAGGATCTGGCAAAGTAAAGCGTACAACTCTTAAAACAGCCGCCAAAGAGCCTCTTTGACGATAGATATTAACTCTAAAACGTCCTGTATCTGTAAGTGAAAAAGAAAAATCATCTTCCTTTAAATTATCGACATCATTTTCATTATTACTAATGTTATAAATTTGCTTAACCAAATCATAAGTATCAGCAGGCTTTAAAACCTCATCATTTATTGTCTCAATTGAGCCATTAATCTTATAGGCAATTTGCGTTCCCGCTACAATAAAAATATCGCTCGCTTCTTTATTAACTGCCATCTCCAATATTTCTCTAATATCCATAATCTACTCCTAATTCACAAAACCTGAATAATCATAATCACCAGATGCCTTACTTACTTCTTGCCATCTTACAATATTTATTTGACCATCATCTAAACTTAAACCAACATATAAGCATTTATTGTTTGAAAAAGATATGCCAAATGAATATACTCCATTATTATATTCAATATTGTTTTCATTTAAGAAATCTTCATCATCATAATTATCCTTTAATTCTAGACACAACATACTAGCTCTATAATCTGCGTCATAATAGCTAACTAAAGAATCTACAATCTTACTTGATTCATTTAAATTTCTTTTAGCTTGTAAATAAGATAATGAAGCAAATATCGTTAAACAAAGACATGTAAAAATCATCATAAGACTGCATAAGCCTATACCAATACTCGTTCTTCTTTTATTCATCATAATCACCCAAGTATACTGCATCTACTTCAATAAGCACTTCTTTGTTACTTATTGCCTTAATATGACAAACATTATCTTCTACACTTGTTTCAATACTATAGTCATCATCATCATACAAATCACAAGATCCATTATTTTTATATTCTTCAACAATATTCTCCACCTCAATTAAACACTCAGACTTAATCAAAGCCTTCTTATTCATCTTATTAGATAAATAAAATAAGCCTACAAAAACCATTGAACAAATAGTAAAGAAAATAATTGAAATTAGAATCTCTAATAAAAAGTTAAAAGAATGTGTATTTTTCATTATCTTTTACCAACCCTAAAATTTGTATCATTAAACTCAATATAAAATAGATTATCTTCTTCTTTAATACTAAAAGAATCTAAATCACAAATCTTATTTCCCCCATCATATTTAATTAAAGAGGCATCCTTTACTACTAGTTCAAATAATGAACCATCCTTAAAATAGATACAAGTAAAAGAACCATCATTATCAATAATCAAACTATTATCTTTTATTGTTATACTATCTCTATTATTAGCTGAATATATTTTAGTAGAAAGATAGGCAAAAGGAATTTGTACATCCTCCCTAGTCTTCTCCTTAATCAGCCCTTCTTTATAGACAGTCGAGCCATAGTAAAGCATAAAAAAGCTACCAAAGACAAATAGTAAAAAGATTATTAAAGAAAAACCAATTTCAATCACACTATTTCTCTTCATTTTTTCTCCTTATAGGCCACCATAAAATCAGGAAAAATATTACTGCCTGTAGCTTGATAAAAGACATTTACTTTAGAACTTATTACTAGACCATAATTATCCTTTAAATGATCTATAGAACTAGGATAATAGCCTTCTGTTACATAACAAGTAACTAAAGCCTTACGAATACTAGCTTCAATAGTCTCTAGTTCATTATCTTTATAGTAAGCCGTGCTTTTTACAATCGAACTTGTAAGCATGACAATAAAAATAATACTAAAGATAAATATTACAATCTGCGATTTTCTCATAGATTCACCAATACACTTCCAAGTGGCAACATAACTGAGAATAAGATAATGCCAACAATGATTGAAAGAATGATAACTAAACTTGGTTCAATTACATCTAACATCTTATTGATATTTTCATCAATATCACTTTCATATGCCAAGGCAACCTCATTCATTGTCTCCTCAAAATGGCCACTCTTTAAGCCAATTACCAACATACGATTATAGACATCCTTAAAGATATGACTATCAATAATACAATCTGACATACTCTTATCTGAATTTATATCATCAATTAGGACATCAATTCTCTTTTTAAGTTCTTTGTCATTGCATAATTCACCACTCTTTTTTAAGGCATCAACTTGTGAAATACCACTACTTAATAGTAAAGATAAACCATAGGCAAATTGTACTACAGCCAATTCATTGGCAAACTTTTTAGTCATAAAAAACTTTTGTAATAGAGTAATATAGCTATAATCTTTGCCTTTTAAGGAGATAAGAGTATAAATAAAGATAACAAATAGAATAAATATTATTGCCAAGGCAATGATAGCTAGATTCTTGCCGATATCCAACATTAAAGAAGCTAACGAAGAAACTTCCATGCCCATATTAGCTAGTACCATCTTAAATAGAGGCAAAACATTATTAATTAAGATGATTACCACCACCAACATCATTACTACCAAAATGGTAGGATAACTTAAGGCATCCTTGATTCTATTTCTGGTATCATGCATACGATAATAATATGAAGATAATTGTTTAACCACTTTATCCAAATAGCCACTATCTTCGCCAATCTTTAACATATTAACCATATAAGAATCAAAAGCGTTAGTCTTTTCTAAAGCACATGAAAAAGTATCCCCTTCTTTTAAACTATCCCTAGCCTTAGTTAAAACATTCTTATATTCCTTATCATTTACTTGGCTAATAATCGCCTCAAGTCCCTCAGATAAAGATAAACCACTATCTAGAATCATGCCAATTTGTTTTAAAAATTGCGCCTTTTCAAGTTCTGATATATTCTTCATATTGCCTCCCTAATAAGTATATTTAATACTATAATCCCCATCATATTCTCTATTCATCGCATCATAAGTTGGATCCATTTGGGTCCATTCTCCGGAATTAAAATACACATGTGGCTTAATCCAGCCCATATTTTCAATATATACTTCAATCCATGCGTGGTAGCCTTCAGACACCATACCTGTAACTACCTTTGTAGGAATATGTTGCACTCTAAGCATCGCCGCCATAATAGCTGCATAATCAAAACAAATACCCTTACCTTCATCATATATATCATCCAATACCGGCAAAACATATTTGCCTTGCACCTCTTCTACCTTATCCCAATCATAAGTAACATTATCAAGTACCCAATGGTATATATGATCAACTCTATCTAAATCGGTTGTATCATCCTTTACAAGTTCAAAAGACTTTTCAATACATTTCGTACTAGAATCATAATCAACTACTTGATTAGGATATAAAAAAGGCACAAATTCATTGTCTAAACTAACTTCTATATCCTCACTAAACAATAGACCATATTCATCATCTTGAATATTTTCATAAACCTTAACATTATAAGTACCATCGCCCATATTTAAAGGAAAAGATTCGAACTCTAAATCCTTATTTAAATCATAGGTATACTTACTATCATCCTTTAAAATCATTACCTTTAAACGGCTATGATCACTAGTCTTGGTTTTAACTAAAATATAACCCTCACTTGCATTACTATAATCGATTAAAACCTTATTATCCTCTTTAGTAACATCACCACTTTGGCACCACAATATCTCATTAAAGGTATAGCTATGACTTTCTATATTATCAACTTTCTTATCACATCCAAAGCACTCTATTAATAAAAACAAAATAGTGACTACTTTAAAAAAAGGATGCTTAATCATACCTTTAATTATATTAAAAAGGTCTACAGCTTACCATAGACCTCAAATATTAATGAATTCCAAAATTAACTAGATTACCAACAATACAAACTACCCAAATAATAGCCAATATTATATTCACAATCTTTACTACCTTGCCCTTTGATTGAATGACAAGAGCCACACTATCAATAAGTAAAATAATTTCCAAAATAATAACAATTGTTGTTAAACTAACATTACTTGCGCTACCGATAAACATCTTTAACCTCCCACTATTTAAAAATATTCTCATAGACATTTCTGTCCTCTGATAAAGCCGCCTTCTTTTGCAAAGCTAGCTCTTTATTCAAGAGTTCCCCATTAGTTAATAAACCTCGTATAAATTTTACCATTTTATCACCACCATCGCACACATGTTCTTTACAAATATAAAGTCTATTATGCAAAGTATTAGAAAAGCCTAATATTAATTGATTATGTAAGAAAGCCTTTTTAACAGAATCAAGAATCTCATTTCCATGATTTATATCCAAATAGATATCACACTTATTAAATAGTTCCTCAAACAAAGAGATACTAGCTCCTGGATATAAGAAAACATTGTCATATTTAGCCATTGAAAGAAGTTTAGACGACATCTCAGTAATAGCCCCAATATGGAAATTTACATCCCTTAAATTATTAACTAGATATTCTAATTGTTCTATTTGATCTGAATTAGTACAAATTAGTACATTATTACTATGTTTATTATCTCTTACGAAGTTATAGACAAAACCAAGTGGCCTTAAAATATTCTCATTAGCACCTAGACTAATAAGCTTATCAAAGCTCTCTTTCTTTTGGACATAAATTAAGTTAGCGCGTATACTGTTACCATCCAAAATAATCTGCATATTGCCAGGAATATCACTACGTGGATTCTCTTGCCAAAAAAGGATATCCTTTTTTTCATTGCCGTCAAGCGCTTCTGAAATAAAGAAAGGTGTTGATAAAGAATTATAAAAGATTTGATCACATTGAATATCCAATAGCTCAAATAGTTTCTTAGCCAAATCAATCTTGTTTTTATAAACAAAGACTCTACCATCATAATTTAAGATAATATCTCTAGTAACAAAATTTTCAACAATTACTTCTCTATTTTCTTGATCATAATAAGACTTACAAAAACGATGGCCCGATTTATCAAAAGTTGTGCGCGCATAAAGGAAACCATTTTTATCATAATGATCACTACTTCTCACAATACCTTCTTCATCATACCAATCAACTGTTGAAACAAGACGATTACTTGTAGGATTAGTATAAAAGATAGAACCTCTTTTTCGAAATAGATTTGTTATCTTACCAGAATTATTATTGGCATCAATCTCCCAATAATCAGGAATATTAATTTGATTAAAGTATCTAGGCTTACCCTCTTTATAATTTCCACAAAAATAACGATATAAAGAAATTACCTCGTTTGGTAAAAAGCCATCATCATCAACAACAATAACTTTTCCTTTAAAGTTTGCCGCCTTAAAAGAATCTAGAAGCATAATGCTTTCGCTACTTAAATTATCTAACAATAAAATAGAACTCATTTCAATGCCTCCCCCCACTTCTTATCTACTTCGCTACTTAAATATCCTTTAGCTATCTTATAAGAATGTTCATGGAACTTCTTTAAATCAGCCTCTTTAAACACTTTGACAACCGCCTTAGCTAAATCATTAATCTTATCCTTAATTGGTGAAGTCTCATCATAATCAATTAAATAACCATTTTCGCCATCATCAATAAAAGTTGGATTACCATATCTTACATCAAAGCCCACAATTGGAAGTCCTCCACCAACAGCTTCCATAAGCGTTAAACCAAAACCCTCACTTGTAGAACCAGCTAGATAAAGCTCATAGTTTTGATATACTTCCTCTAGATTTTGTTGGCCCATTAAATGAATATAATCAGTGGCACTACACTCTTTTATTTTCTTTCTAATAAGTTCTTCTTCGCCACCCTTGCCATAAATATCCAAAGTTAAATTAGGTACTTCTTTTCTAGCAATACTAACAGCCTCCACTATCCAATCAATATGTTTTTCACTCGCAAGTCTACTGGCTGTAATAATTGAATAAGGCTTTCTATCACCTAAAGGATAATGAAGTTTACTTAAACTACCAACCGGAATTGTATAGACAGTAGGTTCTACTCCTATATACTTTTTAAATTGTTCCCTAAATAATTTATTTTGGCCATCAGTGGCACAAATATAAAAATCAATATGCTTATACATCATAAAAGGATACTCATAATAATTATTCCAAAGGATATAATCATCATTACTACTTCCCTTTGAAAAGTGGTCAGCATGTATCACAATGCCAATTCTTGCATTCTTACCAGCCATAAAGACAGCTTGGCCAATACCTGTTGTTCTATCAATTATTAAGACATCATCTTTAGTCAAATTTAAGCAATTTATAAAGTAAGCAACAAACTCTTCTTTAGAAGTAATGATTTGATCCTTAAATTGATACATCACCTTATCATCATCATTTATTTCCTCATAAGCCACACTACCATCTTCATTAAAAAATCTCCTTAAATATAGATGAGCCTTATTATCAAGCGGTGCATAATATTCTGAAAATAATCTTGCATAAGTAAAATAATCTTTCCTAATTAGAAAACCATTAGACACAATCTCAACTCTGTGAATGAGTTTACTATCCTCTTTAGTATAGTAAACAGTATAGAAATTACCTTCACCCTTAAAAATATAACGGCCTATCTTGCCTTCTCTTTTATAAGTATAATCAAGCGAAGGAAAAGTCTTAATTAAATCTTCATCATTATAAGTAACAGGTGTCATCTTAAAGTCGGTAAAATACATATAAAGCCAAATAACTTCACTATCTAAAAAACCAATATTTTTAGTCATATGCTCAATATGTTCATAAGTTATCATATCCGTAAAAATAAACTTACTATCTAGATGTAGATTTCTAAAAGATTTTGCACGATAACTTTGGGCATACTCTACACCACTACTAGCCCAACCAATTCCTAAGTTAATGTTGTATATCATAGTCTTTCCTTTCTAAGGGAACATTATAAACATTTTCCCATCTTCATTTATTGAAGCTTCTCCTAATAGAAAATTTCTCATTAAATCTCTTTTAACACAAGCCTGCATCCTCTTAAAAGCCTCATAAGCCTCATTACGATACTCGAATAAAGGATTTCTTAAAGCTGATTGACGACCCGCCATTACATATTGAAGTTGTTGAAGATAGTCTACTTCTTCAATCCAAGCATTATCCATCGCTTCTAAAGCACATAGTCTAATAAATTCCTTTAACTCATTTTCCTTAAAAGAATCAATCTTATCTTCAATTAATTCCTTGGCATACTTATTTAAAGCTTTTTTGACTTTTAAAGAAGTATATAAATGAATATCCTCATTAAAATCCATACTATAAGACATATTATCCAAGATATAACGATTCAAGCTTTGTTTATTCAACTTATTCTTTTTAACAAACTCTTTAATATTCTCATTAATAATCTTCTTTAAAACCTTAATATCTAAACTACCGCCATCAAGTAACCTATTCCTTGATTTATAAAAGATATCCCTTTGAAATTTCATAACCTTGTCAAAATCAACAGCGCTTTCTCTACTAGAGAAACCATTATCCTCATTTAGTTTACGGCTACCATCAATTAGTCTTCTTAATTTAGACTTACTAATTCTTCTTTTTTTAAGCAGTTCTTCAACTTTTTCTTCGCCTAAAGAATTAGTCACAATTCCGTCTTCTAAACAAACATAAAATTGACTAATACCTGGATCGCCTTGTCTACCACTTCTCCCCCTAACTTGCCTTTCAAGACGAATATTACTCATTCTGCCAATGCCAATAATAGCTAAACCACCTAATTTTTTAGCACCTTTTCCAAGTCTAATATCTGTGCCTCTTCCAGCCATACCTGTTGAAACAGTAACCGCATTAATTTGACCTGCTTCCTTAATTATTTGAGCCTCATAGTAAGCGCTATTAGCGTTTAAGACATTATGCGATATTTTATGTTTAACTAGTTCTTTTGAAATCATTTCACTATCTTCAATAGTGGAAGTAACAACCAAAACCGGTTGACCCTTTTTATGTCTTTCTAAAATATCATTAATGGCCATATCATGTTGAGACTTACTATCCTTAAAATATAAATCAGGCCTATCTACTCTTCTTAATTTTTTATTAGGAGGAATAACTAACACATCCTTGTCATATACTTTCTTAAGCTCTTTTTTGGCATCCGCAATAGTACCTGACATACCTGATAGTTTAGGAAATAGTAAGAAAAAGTTTTGATAAGTAATACTAGCGATAGATCTATTTTCGCTTGTTACATTAATCTTTTCCTTCATTTCAATGGCTTGGTGTTGACCACCTCTAAGTTTCATACCTGGCGAAGTACGGCCTGTTCCATTATCCATTAACACAATCTCATTTTTATCGGAAACCACATAATCCTTACCCTTTTCCATTAGATAATGAGCTCTTAAGGCCAAAGTTACATGACGATTAATTTCAAAGTTTTCACTATTGTAATAACCCTTTATACCAAAGAACTTTTCCGCATACTTAACACCCTTTTTAGTAAGCCAAACTTGATTGTCTTCAACCTCTACATCAATATCTTCTTTTAAACTTCTTACAAAGAAATCACATATCTTATATAAATTAGATTGAACTCTTGGTGAACCCGATATAACAAGAGGCATTTGAGCCGCATCAAGTAATACTAAATCAGCTTCATCAATAATTACATAATTAAATTCACAAAGAAAACGATCTTCTTTTTTACTTACCAAATTATTTAGTAAGTAATCAAAACCTAAAGTGCCATGGGTAGTATAAACAATATCGGCACTATAAATTTCTCTTTTTTCATCATTAGTTAGTTGTTTATCACCATTTTTACTAACACCAGCCTTACATGTTAAGCCAAGTAGTTTATATACTTCGCCCATTTCTTCGCCATCTCGATAAGCCAAGTAGTCATTAGCGGTAACCAAAATACTACTTTTGCCACTTAAAGCATTTAAATATAAAGGCATTGTAGCTGTAATAGTCTTGCCCTCGCCTGTATTCATTTCAACTAATAGTCCTTTATGTAAACCAATGGCACCAATAACTTGAACATCATAAGGTCTTTTATTCAAAACTCTTTTACAAGCCTCAATGCACACAGCATACGCTTCACACAACAAAGAATCAAGACTTTCACCACCTTGATATCTACTTTTAAACTCAATAGTCTTATCCTTAAGTTCAATATCACTTAAACCACTATAAGTACTTTCAAGTTCTCTAATCCTTTTAACTAATTTGTTATATCTACTAGCCTTCATTACTAAACTCTTTTAATACTAATTTATGAAAAACAAAATTGGCTACACCTGCATTAATTAATTCAATTTGATAACTATAAGTTTTTATTGGACACTTAAAATCAAAACTATCTTCACGCATTATAAGACTCTCCAATTCATTTTCATAGCGATCAAAAAAGACAATGCGAATAATTAAATTGTCACCATTTGTATCGATATCCCTACTTAAATTATAACTGTTTTCACCATCAACCATCGGCAAAGTGGGTTCTGTCTTCATTCCTTGAAAATTAACTTTTGAGTACCAAACCTTTATAACCGCTCCAGGAGACATTAACTCATTAGAAAAACTTACATCTTTATTATTAAAGACTATCTTTGAACCATATAAATAAGACTTGAAACCATAATCATTCCAATAGATATTCCAAGTTGTCTCCATTACTTAAACTCCCTATCAAAATAAACGTTTATAAGATTATTATATTGGGCAACAAACCAGCTAACAATGCCATATGTATTATCGTTGTGTCTACCATGAATGCCCTTACCATATACTTCAATTGAATCATCATTTATATGTGCTAAAAGATTGTTGTAAGCGTTACAGTCATAATCATCTTCAATCATATATGACACCACAAACTTTGTATCATCAAAGTCGGTACTATCAAACTTATCCCAAAAGCGTCGATTTAATTTATTGATACTATCTAAATCAAGACTATCATATTGTTTATTTAATACATCTAAAGAAGTAGGAAAGCTATAAGGTCTATTAATGCGCTCATTACTTGCCACATCACCCAAATTACAAAGCGGTTTACCAATCACAACCGAAAAAGGTCTTAAATCACAAGCGTAATACAATGCCCCAAAAGTGCCCATTGAAAGACCCGACATAATCATTTCCTTATTAGTAAAACCAAGCTTATCTAGATAATATTTAATCTTCTCAACTATTTTATTTTCATATTCTTCATCACCCAAATAGAAAGCACCACCCTCAAGTCTAGACTCACTTATTAGTAAAAAGGGGGCAGCCATCTTTTTAAGCATATTGTAGCCCTCAAAGCCTTCTTGAGTCTTATAACCAGAAAAATAGATATTTAAAGGCGGTTTCATATCACCCGGATCAAAATAGAAGAACGCCTCTTCTCTTTTTTTAGTAACAATTCTTTCACCACCTACTAAAAACAAGCCTTTTCCTCTTCTAGAATAACGATCATGTAAGGCAACTATCTTAAGCTTCCCTTTACCTTTAGCTAAAACTGACACAAAAATTGGGCCATCATTTGAATGATTGGTGATATAAACAACATCCTTCATATCTTCCTCATTAAATAGCCAACTATTTTGAATAGTACTTAGGCTGCCTGATACAAATTGGGTAACTGATAACTCGATACTAACATCATCATCCTTTTCATACTCAAGCCATAAATCTATAGATTGTTCCTTAAATACCGGGATTGTTGTTCGCCAATATACAATCTGATGAAACTTGTTTCCATAATCACCTTCTAAAGACACTCCATTATAGCCATCAAAAAAGATACTACCCTTAAAGTTATCATTAATTCCAATATCATTAGGAACATACTTTTCCCCATATGAACCACCAAAGTAATCAATGATATCTTCTTTTAATAAAGTCTCTAATTCTTCTTTATTCAATCTCTTGCCAACTCTTGATTTAAGTAACCATAATGTATCATCGTTTAACTTAAAATCGCCATAAACAAAAACACAATAAGTCTTACTTAATCTAAATAGTTTCTCTTTTTCATCACCATTAATATTTCGATTTAGAATCAAAACATCAAAGTACTTTAGTTTATCATCATTTAAATCTATTTCATAAAGCCATTTAACACCTTCATGTATGGCAAAAGTATCAGCCAAATTAGTTAAACCAAGTTGTAATACATTAATCTTATAAAACATAATCAATTACACCCTTCCACCATTTAACCAAATTATCACTAGAAAATTTCTTGCCTATCTCATATGAAGCAATCATTGCATTATTCCAATTATTTAAAGTATCCAAATAATAACTTAATACCTTATCTAATTTATCTAAATCATTTAAAACAAAGCCATTCTTACCATTTTCTACATACTCACTACTTTTACCTATTATCATAGGAATACCCATACTAATTGAACCAATCTGCAAGAATAAATCAGTTTGTTTCCCTAAATCAATAACTAATCTTTGTTCCTTTAAACATTTACTTAAACTTAATTCATCAATACATTGCCTTACATAAAATAAGATAGGCAAAGAATCATTTAAATTATTCTCAAATTTAACATTTGATTTCTTACTTGCATAATCACTATCAAAGCCATTCTTATCAAGAATATCTTTGGTCTTATTTAATAATTTATCTTCAATATTATAGGCACCATTTCGTGTAAATAAGATTGTCCTAACATCATTATTCTTAAGCATATAATTCATTAAAATGATGATTACTTTCTCATATTCTTCATCGCTTAATAAATCAACAGATAAAAGAATATTTTTTTGTTTAAGTTGCCTACTAATACCAAAATCCACTCGACAATCAAAAGGTGTAATATTGGTTACCTTATTATCATAATTAAATCTATCTAAGCCCACCTTATAGTAAGTATCCTTACTATCTAGTACTATCGCATCAGCTTCATCACATAGAGTAATAGAATACTTATCATCCAACCTACAACGATTATTAAAGAAAGAAAGGATGGTCTTACGATTATTTAAAGCTTCACTTAATAATGAAGAATGCAACTTATGCATAGCTAAAACAAAGATATCATCTTTATTTGTATATTTTAGATAAGAAATTAGTACTTCCTTAATTAATTCTTCAACACCATCATATTCGCTTTTTAAGAAAGGATGATATTCATCATTAATTAAATACTTATTCTCTTTTTTATTAACTAAGACACGGTTATCATTACACTTACAAACTACCCAAGTACCATTAGGATTTAGATATTGTTCATACACCCAATTACCTTTTTCATAAACGATAGTCAAGCTTAAAAAACCACGGTCATCATAAATATTTCTTCTTTTAATCACATCATCTTGATACATATCAATTTGAATCATATTACCATCTTCACCAAATTCAATTTGAGCATACTTCTTGCCATCAAGATAGGCAATAACGCAAAATGGTGAATAAACAAATTCAATATCACTAGGCCACTTTAAATCACGATAAGAAAAGATTGCTGGCTTTTTAACCTTAACATTTTGAATACTATCGAAAACACTAAAGTAGTTATTATGTAGTAGCCCTTGACGATGTAAGAAATGGCGATAATTAGGTGCGTGATTTAATAGTAAAGTACAAGTATCACATATTTTCTTACGATCAAAAAGTTGTAGCTGCTTAACAGTATCATCAACTTCCGAAACTAAACGTCTTTGATGCCATTGTTGGCTATTTTCCTTAAAACTATTTCTACTATACCATGCCGGAATAAAATAAAGCATAATCTCACCTAAATAAAGAATTTATACATATCAAGTTTATAGTAACTATAAGCTTCACTAAGCATATTACTTAAAACACTAACCAAAATCATAATCGATGAAGGAAGTGTTGCCAAATCACTACTAACATTACCCAATAAAGATAAATATAAAGATAAGGCCATGCAACTAGATAAAACTAGTCCACTAATAACGCTTAAAAGTAAAATCGCAAAAAAGAAATATCTTTTTGTATCTTTCCCCGCATACACACCAACAATACTATCGCCACCTTTTTGTAAGTTATCAGCCATATCACTTGGCGCAAGCATCGCAAAAGAAAAGATAATTGTAAATAAAAACACAATGATTAAATAAGTATTAACACCTGTTTTACTAGTTAAATCCATATTAGCATTTAGATTAAGCAAGAATGTACTATCCTTAAAAACACCACCTAAGGCATAAAAAATATACTTAACTAAAATAAAAATAGAAGAAGAAAACATAACCGGCATAACCCCAATAGGATTAAGCTTAAAGGCAATATAGTTTTTATCCGCATAAATATTATGGATAGAAACTCTTTGAACTGGAATATGCAATTCCACATTTTCAATTAGCAGAGTAATAAACAATATAGCCAAACAAAGTATAACCAATAAATAAGTAATACTATATAAATTACTTTTAATTGAAGTATATAATCCCTCTACAACATTAATTAAGATAATTGGTGTTTGTCCACCTACGCCATAGTCTTTATTAATATGACATATATAAATAATAAGCATAGCACCAAGTATCATCTCAATAATTGATACACAAATTAACACCAATTTACTTAAATTACATTCTATATATACTAATTCATTAGCTCTAGAATAAGCCAAGAAACATGCAAAGATAAAAGCACCAATTAAAGTGATTTTTTCAGTCTTATGTTTTGAAATACGCTTTCTAGTATCCTTAGGAAGAACTAATAAAACAATTTGCACAAGAATAGAAGCTGACATATAAGGCATTATACCAAGCGCAAAAATAGAATAACGATTTAAATCGCCACTCACTGCACTAAGCAAAATATTATTGACTTCCTTATTTTGTTCTATCAAAACAGAAACATCAACTTTATATAAAACAATATTTCGGCCAACTATAAAAACACCAAGTATCAAAACCATGCATAACAAACGTCTAGATAATTCATGTGTTTTAAAATAGTTGATCAAAATTATCTCCTTAATAAATAAGCACAGCTTAATTATAAACCGTGCTTATCTAATTTAATTATTCTTCAGAATCTTTTTTATCTTGATTCTTTTCCTTTTTCTTGTTTTTTAAGCCATCATAGATACTTAAAACACCACCAACACCAGGAATCCAAGACCACCATGGGCTACCCGTAGCAAGTACCTCTGGTGTCTCCTCTTCATCAATCTTAACAGTCTCACTTTCACTATCAATATTAAGCGGAGCACTATCAAACTCTGATTGACTTAAAGAAGCGCTAATAGATTCAGATAAGCTTAATGAAGCACTTCTACTCAAGCTTGCATAATCAACATATCTTGAGCTAGCAGAATTACTATTAATTGACTCACTTCTATTAGTCTCACTTGTACTAGCTTGTGAACCACCATCAGCAGAAGAATTACTGTTATTTCCACTATTTAAAGAATTACTTCTAGAAATACTATCGCTTAATGAAGTAGATGTACTTACACTAGCACTTATTGATGCACTAATTGAAGCACTAACGCTTGCACTATTAGAGTTAGAAACACTTACACTTTCAGAAGTTGATTTGCTTTCAGACTCTGAAGTTGATTTACTTTCTGATTCAGATGTGCTCTTGCTCTCTGATTCGCTAGTTGATATGCTTTCTGAAGTAGATACGCTTTCATAAGTAGATGTGCTTTCTGAAGTAGACTTACTCTCAGAAGCAGATATGCTTTCTGAAGTTGATATGCTTTCTGAAGCAGATACGCTTTCATAAGTAGATGTGCTTTCAGACTCTGAAGTTGATTTACTCTCTGATTCAGATGTGCTCTTGCTTTCGCTTTCAGAAGTTGATTTGCTTTCAGACTCTGAAGTTGATTTACTCTCTGATTCTGATGTGCTCTTGCTCTCTGATTCGCTAGTTGATTTACTTTCTGAAGTAGATTCGCTTTCGTAAGTAGACGTACTTTCTGAAGTAGACTTACTCTCAGAAGCAGATATGCTTTCTGAAGTTGATATGCTTTCTGAAGCAGATACGCTTTCATAAGTAGATGTGCTTTCTGATTCAGATGTTGATTTACTTTCTGATTCTGAAGTACTCTTGCTTTCGCTTTCAGATGTTGATTTGCTTTCAGACTCTGAAGTTGATTTACTCTCTGATTCAGATGCAGATTTGCTTAAGCTTTCACTTGTAGATTTACTTTCTGACTCGGACTTAGCGCTATTTGATCTGCTAATAAAATCACTTAAACTGTCCGAACGGCTTTCGGATGCACTAATAGACTTACACTCTGATGTACTAGTAGATTTACTTGTACTTTCGCTTCTACTTGCACTATCTTTTTCACTTCCATCCAAACTTGTAGATTCACTTGCTGATGATTCTTTAGATTGGCTCTCAACATTTGAATCACTTAAAACCGCACTTAAATGGCTTGTGCTAGCAGATTCGTTATTAGATATACTTGTACTAGTAACTTGACTATAACTAGTATATGAAGATGTTGAATTAGATTTGCTATTCTTTTCTGCATCACTTAATGAATCTGAATAAGACTTACTATTAGCATCACTATTTGCACTATGACTCTTGCTAGTGGTGTCTGCA
The DNA here is from genome assembly GCA_963601025.1 of Agathobacter sp. Lineage (GTDB taxonomy): Bacteria > Bacillota_I > Bacilli_A > Erysipelotrichales > Erysipelotrichaceae > Colivicinus. The sequence goes on from CAVCDR010000018.1 coordinate 20,983, forward strand.
CTTTTACTATTAGTTTCGCTAGTCTTTGTAGCATCACTATTTGATTTAGCAGCTGATTCGCTAGAACTCTTGCTTTCTTTTTGAGCATCAGCATAAGATTGAGAACGTACTACAGATGTAGAGGTACTTGCTTTATCATTTGATTCTGACGTGCTGTCTTTAACAGATTTAGCATCACTCATAGATTTCTTGGCATCACTTACTGATTGATAAACTTTTCTTGAGGCCGAATCCGAACTAGCACTTGAAGCACTAATAGATGATGAATATGAATTAATTACATCCGCATTATCCTTTAGCTTGCTGTCACTTTTATTGAACTTAGTAGTTGTTCTATCAGCAAGAATAGCATAAATTTCATCATCTTTAGTCGCGATATTAAATGTTTGAGAGCCATTATCATCATGTCTCTTTGTATATGTATAGTTGGTAATTAAATCATACTTTTTATAAGTATAATCGCCACTAATAATTACTCTACCATTTTTAATTACAAGGTCTAAAGTAGCGTTATCATCAGTTTTAATCGTTACTTTTCTACCTAATAAATATCTATAATTGATTTCAAATGAAGTAGGATTGTTCAAACTATTTGAAGTTACAAAATCTCCACCAAATCCTAGCCACAACTTTTGATAAGTTCCATCAGTTCTTGTTTGTACGCAGACATAGTTTTTACTGCCCTCTTGTACAATCATATATTTTTGGCCACTAGGCGCTGTTTGAACTTTGAAGTTCTCTAGTGTTTTGCCGTTTTTATCCATTACCTCTTTTGGATCATCATATTCAATTAAAGAATATGAATCATTTGTCTTATCATATGTAAGTTTATCGCTGGCTAATTCAGCTATTACATTGCCATCTTTATCTTCTACATAGTAGGCATTTAGATTTCCATCTTTACCTTCAACTACCCAAGTATAAACTATTTTATCTTTAAGGCCGTCTTTTACTAGCTCTTCTTGGTAATAGCCATTTTCAACTTTACGCACAACTAGATTCTTATCTTTGTTAGAAGTAGTATTTTTTTGGTTTCCTGTAGGATTATTGCCCTTATATTCTTGAGTAACTTCACTACCCCATGCATATTGTTTTTCAATTAAAGAAACCGTCTTATAGCTTTCATTAGTTTCATCTTTTTCAGCCTTAAGATTCATAGTTTCTTTTGTATATTCTGCATTTGGTTGTTTAGAATTTGTTTCTTCATTTTTAGAATATTTATAGTAAGTATAGTAAGTTACATCATAAGTACCATCGTCTTTTCTTACGATAGTATATTCGATCTCGCCATTATTCTTGAAGTCTTCATTCTTACTATTGATGTGGCTAATCTCACCAGTATACATCTTATAAGCTAAGATAGCTCTAACTAAAGCTTCTTCATTAGCTTCTGAAGCATCTTGTGTATAAGCTACTCTAGCAGCATTTAAAGCTGATAATATTGTTGTTTCTTCAGTATCTTGGTTATAAACCATACTATTAGAAACAAATACAGATACCTTTTGTGATTCTAATACGCTTGTGCTTTCATATTGCGATTTAACAGCTGATTCTGATTTACTTATTGCTTCATAATTTTCAGATTTGCTTTCATATTCAGCAGTCTTCTCTGATAATAACGCACTATTGCTTAATGAAGCATTACTATCTAAAGTACTATTTGAAGTACTATTGTCTATAACACTAGCGAAAGATGTCAAATTTGAAACAGAAGTAGAAGCACTTTGACTTTCTACTACACTTTGTGAATCTTTATTGCTAACAGAAGTACTACTTGATTCACTCTTTACTGAAACATCAGAATTGGATAATTTAGTTGAATCACTTGCTTTTTTTGATTCAACTACACTATTTGATTCATTAGCTTTATCACTATTTGATTCTGATTTAACATTCTCATCACTTAATGAAGTACTAGCTGAACTTACATTGCTTGCAGATTTAGATGCATTAGTTGATGAAGCGATTGAATCTTTTTCGCTTTGAGCCTTCGCATCACTTAAACTACTTGCTGCACTTTCTCTTTTTTCAGCACTAACACTGTTTAATTCACTATTTTCTTTTGCATATGAAGTTGAAGCTTCTGTAGATTGTGTAGAAACATCACTTAATGAAGTTTCATGACTTTCTGAAGCTTCTGTAGATTCGCTTACTAGCTCACTTTCTACATCCTTTAAAATCTCAGATTGAGCTTGAGAAGTAGACATTACACTTTCTGAACCCTCTTCAGCATAGACTGCTTGATTTTCAACAGTCATTGCACCCACAAAAGCTGCACCAGTTACCGTGGCTGCACCCTTTAATAATCCGCCTTTTCTTTTCTTCTTTTTGATTTCTTCTTTCATTTTAGACTCCTTTCTTAGTGTCTAATTTTTACTTTCTTACCATCGACATTAATTGTTAAATCATTGACACTCCAATTCAAATTGGTATCCGCATCAATTACAGCAGTTAAAACATCATTATGTCTTCCTGGTTCAAGTATCTCTTCTGTATCATTTTTTAAAATGATAGCTGCCCCACTTTTAACTCTTAAATCATTATAGTTAACCTTAATAAGCTTGTTAGTCCTATTGTTGTAGCCCAGATTAACAGTTAAAGTACCATCATCATTCTTACTAACTTCACTAACTTGTAAAGTCAAAGTGTTGTTTTTACGATAAGAATAATAAACATAAACTATAGCTAATGCTCCCATAAAAGAAATTGTATAAACATATACTTGATTATTGTTTTTTCTTAAAGCTGTTGGTGTCTCTTCATCATTAATGGTAGTAACCTCATCACCAAAAACATTCATCGGAGATACCAATAAGCTAAACATAATGCTTAGAATAACAAACAATTTCTTCATATAAAAACCCCGCTATAATCACTGCTTATCTTAATTATAGTGATTGTTGGTTATATTTCGGTTATAAAATGACTGTTTTTCAATTAATTTATTAATTTTCTTCAACTTATCTATTAATATCAAGAGGCTTGGTAACATGATCATTCATACCAATACTCTTTTCAATATCATTTTAGAAAGCATTGGCACTCATGACGATAATCTTAATTTCCTTATATTAATAATGATTTAAAAATTATGAGTTTTTATAATTACTATAACAATATTTATTAAATCAGAGCTAAGTAAACATAATAATTCGCATACACTTGTGATACAACATTTTATCTTAAGGAAATCATCAAGAAATTAAAATAATAAGGCTTCAAAAAAATTAATGAAACAATCGATATTGTTCCAAGCCCTAAATAGAATTTCTTTCTATCTTTTTTAAAATATTAATTAGATATGTTTAAAACAAGATAAATAAATTTCTAAAGATTAAACCTTCATAAACAATGCGAAGACAAAGATTAAACTATTCAAACATTTCTCCTTATATCCAAACAACATGTCACAATCACTAATATTGCCATCATTTTTATCAAAATGGTCAAAATAAGAATTTTTTGTTTTTAACAATTTTTATAAAAACTTTCAATTCATTGAATTCTCTTTTACAGCACAATTGTTAATTAAGAGTAAAATAAACAAATATGGCTATTTTAAAAATGCTAAACTAATTAAAGGGAGATTTTTACATGAAAAAAGTAATAACAGTACTAGAAATCATTGTACTTATATTTATCTTAGGTTCTGCTTATTATCTTAACAATAATCTTAAAGAAGTTAAGGAAATAAATAATACTTTAAGCAAGGAAGTAAGTACACTAGAAGAAAATTTAAGTAACGATGACAGTAAAATTAATGATTTAAATACTCAAATTAGTGAAAGTTCTACTTTGAATGAAGATAAAGTCAAGGAGTATGAAAAATGGATAAGACACAAAGACAAGCTAAAAACACTACTTGGCTATTAATTACTTGTATTCTTGCCGCCTTAAGCATTATTGGTTGTTTAATGGTGGTTAAAATCTATAAAGATACTTTAGACTATCAAAGCCTAAATATTTCCCTACAAGAAAAAATAGATACTTTAGACACGCAAGTTACTAGTAAAGATGAAGAAGTATCTACTTTACAAACTAAATTAGATTCTTTAAATAATATTGATGATTCAATAAATGCCGTAAAAGAAGAATACTTTAAGTACGCTGTTGAAGCTGAAGCTAAAGCCAAAAGTGGTGAAGCAGACTTTAAAGTATGCTACTTAACTTTTGATGATGGACCATATCGTAAGACAACGCCTACTTTCTTAGATATCTTGGATGAGAAAGATGTTTTAGCAACTTTCTTCTTACTTAAAAAAGAAGGCGTTGATGATCTATACTTTAGAGAAATGTATTCATGCCATACCCTAGCTAACCATACTGCAAGCCATGATATATTTGGCTATACTTACTCAAGTGAAGAAAACTTTATTAATGATATAAAAGAAAATAGAGAATTTATTCAAAATCTATTGGGATACACAACCGAAGTAATGCGCTTCCCTGGCGGTTCTCCCCAAGCTACCTATTCTGGCTTAAATAAAAGTGAAATAGTAAAAGAGCTAGTTGATATGCATTATGGCTATGTTGATTGGACACTTACTACAGGCGATGGCGGATCAATTCTTGAGCCAGATGAATTTTTACATAACGTCATTGATTACTCTAGTAACTTTAATACTCTAATTGTATTAATGCACGACTATAGCGCTAATACAGCTGCATGCTTACCAGAAATGATTGATGAGTTATCAAATCAAGGTTTTATTTTCCTACCACTTTGCTACAACGTTTCAGCTGTAAAGAAACAATAAAATTTCAAAGTCTACTCAAAGTCTACTTTCAAAGTCTACTTTTAGATCTGAAAATCTGTTTTTTTCAAAAACGGGGCAAAATATAGTGATTTTTATTTAAAAAACGGGGCAAAATCTTACTATTTTGGTTGCAAAAACGGGGCAAAATATCGTAATGTATAGGTGAGGATGTATTTATGTATAGAAAAGATTCACTTATTATTACTGATTGGCTAAAAAGTTCAAATAAAGCATTATTGGTTACAGGTGCTAGGCAAATAGGCAAGACTTGGCTTATTAGAAATGAAATAAGCGATAGTGATTATTCATTATTCGAGATTAACTTTATTGACCAACCAGATATGGTTGATTATTTAAACGCTGAAATAAGTGCTGAAGATTTTTTAATAAAACTAAAAATGATAATGCCTGAAAGTTATAAGCCGGGTAAGACAATCGTTTTCTTAGATGAAATTCAAAAATGTCCTGAAATTGTTACCAAAATTAAATTTTTAGTTGATGAAGGAAGCTTTAAATACGTAATGAGTGGTTCCTTATTAGGAGTAGAACTATATGGAATCGCTTCTGTTCCGGTTGGCTATCTAACCCTACTAAAAATGTATCCAATGGATTTTGAAGAGTTCATGATTGCTAACGACGTATCAAAAATAACTTTTGATATGCTAAAAAACCGTTTTGAAACATTAAAGCCAATAGATGAATTAATGCATCAAAAGCTATTGTCAATGTTTTTTGTCTATCTTATAGTTGGCGGCATGCCTGATGCTGTTAAAACTTATATCGAAACAAAAGATATTCGTGAAGTAGATAAAATTCAAAAAGACATCATCACTCTTTACAAAGAAGATTTTTCTCAATATGAACAAAATGATAAGAAACTAAAAATAAAAGCTATATATGAACTTATTCCGGCAGAACTTAATAAACAAAATAAAAAATTTGTTTTTACTATGCTTGATAAAGAACTTAAATTCGATAGATATGAAAATAGCTTTCTATGGTTAAAAGATGCAGGTGTAGCACTACCAATATATAATGT
>CAVCDR010000019.1:0-5358 GCA_963601025.1 Agathobacter sp.
TTCAATTTCCTTACTTACATCACCTTTTGTGCAATAGTTGTTGCGTATAGTTAAATTATTGATGGTAGAGCCCCAGTTACCACTCGCCATTGATTTAGATCTAAAAACAACTCCTGCGCCATAGTCATGAGATTGATTATATTCAATTACACCTGACCCATCGCTAGATTTAATAGTATTGTTTTTATAACCAAGTGAAACACCACCGCCATTACCTTTAGTGCGATTATAAGAGACTTTACTTCCATCAATAATATCAATCACGCTATTAGTGCCGGAAATAAAAATACCACCAGTATGTCTACGAGCAGAATTATGAGTAACTAATGTATTCTTTAAAACACCCGAAATATTATTACCAGTAACAATTATTCCTCCAGCAGTTCCAAAGGCGTAATTATTAGAAATTATAACGTTGTCTAACTCGAAATAAGCATTTTCGCCAAAGACTTTAATGCCACCACCACCATAATCATCAATAGCCGAATAATTGCCCGCTATTGCCACGTCTTTAATATAAAGCTTTGCGTTAACTGAAACGCTAATTGCGCCACCGCCTTTGGTGGTTTTACCATTAGTTAGTAAGCCACCAGAATTAACTTTGCAATTTCTAATTTCATTTCCTTCATAATCATAGCCAGTATAAGTGAAAGTTGTCGTATTTCCACCATATAAATATAAAGTTGAGCCACTATTTAAATAGATTAAACCTGTTATATCATCAGTCCCAGATATCTTATAGCCATTCATATTAATTGTTGCGGTTTTACCTTCATAACAAATTAAATAGCCTTCAACATACCAGTCTGCTTGCATAGTGATCTTATGTCCATTTTTAACAGCTGCGTCCCAAGCATCTCTTGGGCTATAATATTCAGTACCATTTTCATCAGTGCCATAGACGGTTTTATTTTCACCTCTTACTAAAAGACAACTAATATTAAAGATTGAAAAAGATAATAATAATATAGCTACAAATTGGAATAATTTATGTTTATATCTACTCATAGGTTTTCCTTTACTTACTAATAAATTTTACAATTGTTACATTAGATCCACCATCATAGATATCACCATTGTCAAAGCTTTTAACAATCCTATTCTTCTTAAGATGTTCTCTAATACCTTTTCTAAGTTGTCCAGTGCCAAATCCATGGATTATTTTAACTTCTTTTAGTCCTGCACCAAAGGCATTATCTAAATAATCATCCATAATAACCAAACCATCTTCTACTCTTTGGCCTACTAAATTAAGTTCTCTACTTACTCTATTTAATCTTTGTTTAGGAGTATATTGTTGTTTAATCTTTTTAGGAAGCTTTGTAAGCTTATTTTTATTTGTCTTAAATATCATTCCATTAATGGAAACAGAATAAGTGTTACCACTTATTTCAACTATCTCACCAGTAGAATTATTATTGCCAATTCTAACAGTATCCCCTACTTCAAAATTAGTATCTTTATTTACTTTTTTAGGATTAACCTTAAGTTCTTCAATTTGTTTTACAACAACAGTATCTTTTTTAGAATCCTTAATATCATCAAGTTTTTCTAAAGCTTTTTCCTTTAAAGAATCTATATATTCATTAAGTTCATTTAAATATTTTTCCTTTAAAAAATCCTTTTCATCCTCAAATTGTTTTAACTTATCCTTTAATTCTCTATCTAACTCTTCAACTTGTTTTCTTTCCATTTCTAAAGACTCTTTTAATATTTCATTTTCATGAATTTCCTTACCAAGTCTTTCTAAAAGTTCTTCTTGTTTAGTCTTAGACTCATCTAGATAATATCTTGCATAATCAATAATCTTTTGATCATCCAAGTATCTACTCGCTATATCTATCGCATTAGATACACCAATAGAGTTTTCAATATATTTATAAGTAGGTTTTAACTTCTCCATATCAAAGCCCACACTACTCAATAATATATTCTCATTTTTATAGACAAACTCTTTTATATCATCATAATGGGTTGTAATGACAAAATAAGATCCAATATCTAGGATTTTCTTTAGTATCGCAAGAGAGATTGCTTGAGCTTCTTTAGGATCAGTACCACTAATTAATTCATCGATTAAAATAAGCGTTTTTTCATTCGCATTGCTTAAGATGTTATTTATATTAGATATATGAGCTGAAAAGGTACTTAAATTATTAGATATAGATTGATTATCATCAATATCGATATATACATTCTCAAAAAAAGGTACACTAGCTTCTTCACATAATAAAGGAATACCTAAATAAGTCATTAAAACACTTAAGCCAATTAGCTTTAGGCCAACTGTCTTACCACCGGTATTTGTACCCGATATTACAATACCTTTATAAGGTTTATTTAAAGTATAAGTATTACATACAACATTATCTTTATTAATTAAGGGATGAGCGATATTTTTAAGATAGAGACTAGAATCATAATTTAAGCTTGGAATATTACCGGCATTATAAAAACCATATTCAGCTTTCGCAAAGATGATATCTAGTTTTACTAAAGTTTCAATATTTAATAAACATAAATCAGATACAGATCCAATATAGTAGGATATTTCTCTTAATATTCTTACTATCTCATCTTCTTTTTCAATCTCCAATTTAGCTATCTTGTTATTTAATTCAATAAACTCATTAGGCTCTACATAAGTAGCCAAACCACTAGAACTACTACCATATTGATAGCCATTAAACTTATTCTTATCAGAGTTTTTAAGCAAGAAGGCAACACGGTTATTTCGATAAAAGACCGTAGCCTCTTGTAAAGAAGAAGAATGTCTAGATATAAAAGTGGCTGACATACTTCGAATATCATTATTAGCTTTAATGATAGAACTATTTAATTCCTTGAGTTTAGGACTTGCATCATCTTTAATATTGCCTGATACATCAACAATCTTATCAATACGCTTAATTAAATCATCATTGATATATAAAGAATCACCATAGCTTTTAATACTTAAATCTTCTTCGATAGATGAAAGTTTATTTTTAATACGTGCACTATGATTTAAGAAAGTTAAGACATTAGATAGTTCTATTGAATCTAACGCAATATCTTTACTAGTTTTAATAAATAAAGCCGATATGTCTTCTATTCCATCAAAAGAAATATTAAAGTCTTTTTTAAGTAGTTCAAAAGCTTCTTTGGTATCATTTAATTTACTTTTAATAAGTAAAGGATTAAAAATAACTTCTTCATTAAGAATATCTTCTTTAGCCTTAGTAATTGCACAATATTCAATAACTTTAGCCTTTATTCCATCTAAATCAATAGCCTTAAAATTATTCATGGAAAACTCCCTTTTCAATTAGCCATTTATTAAATTCTTCTCTAGCACTATCAATATCAAAATCATTAATTGTTTCCTTAAATGATTCAAAATTAATATACTTTACACTAATATCAATAGCCTTTTCACAAAGCTTATCTGTATACTTTAAAAAAGTGCCTTTCTTTACTTCTATACCATTAGAAAATAAAGGTGTTGTAAGCAGTAATCCTAAAGCCAGCATAATGAAAGTTGCGTTTACAATCCCAAGTAAAAAACCTCCTATTTTATTCAAAAAGCCAATAAGAGGAATATTAGATACCGACTTAAAGACAGGCTTAATAAATATATATAGGATACGTAAAATGATATAAACAATTACACAGTATATTAAAGTATCAATAATCCGATTAATGTTTAATTTAGTATATATTTCTTCCATCGTGACTAAAGGGAAATGACTAGCTAAAATAGGTGAAATAAAATAGGCTACAAAGATAGCTAAAATATTAAAGATTAAATCAATTACTTGTACCATAAGGCCATTCTTATAGCCAATTATGGCAAAAATGATATAGATAAGTACTAATATAATGTTTATATATAAAAAATAATCACTCGAAATATTCATGATTAAATTATAGTTTAAGAAAAAGAAATGGTAAACTTATCTTATGAGTAATATTTCCCTAAAATTAGATAATGATAAAATTAAAAAAATTAAAGAAACTTTTAAAGAAGATATAAAACCAAACAACAATGAATATATTGATACTTTTATAAATAGAGATGATGTAACAATATCTATTTATAAAAGTGGTAAGGTTGTTTTTCAAGGCAAAGATGCCCTTTTTTATGGTTCAGCCTTTATAGATACAAAAGTAAGTGATCAAGCAGGATCTGATGAAGTTGGAACCGGTGATTTCTTTGGGCCAGTATGCGTATGCGCAACAATTGTCGATAAAGAACAGTTCCCTTTATTAGAAAAATTAGGAGTAACTGATTCCAAACAACTTGATGATAAAAAGATAAAAGAGATTGCCCCTACTTTAATTAAAGAAATCAAACACTCTTTATTAATACTTGATAATAAACAATACAACATGGTACATGAAAGATATAATCTTAATGCAATAAAAGCTAAACTGCATAATAAAGCGTATATCAATATGTTAAATAAGGGCTATAAGATTCCAAAAGCTGCCTATGTTGATCAATTTGCACCAGAAAATCTTTATTATAGCTATCTAAAAGACGAAAAAGAAATTTATCATGATTTAACTTTTGAAACCAAAGCCGAAAGTAAATATCCAGCTGTTGCGGCCGCTAGTGTTATAGCTAGATATGCCTTTATTACTAAAATGAAGGAAATGGAAGATAAATATAAGATGGAATTTCATAAAGGAGCTGGTGAAGAAGTTGATAAAGATGTAATTAAATTCATCAATAAATACGGTAAAGATCGTTTAAATGAAGTTTCTAAATTGCATTTTGCCAACTTCAAAAAAATTGCGTAGATAAAAAGTCAAGTTGCCTTGACTTTTTAAATACTATTGATTGCTAGAAGTTTTCTTAACTACAACATCATGTGCTCCGCCTTCAACAATTGAAGTTGAAGATACAAGTGCTAGTTTTGCTTTTTCTCTAAATTCAGCTAAAGAATTACTGCCACAATTTGACATTGTAGACTTAATTTTAGCAGTTGTAACTTTTACGTTGTCTCTTAAGTAGCCAGCATAAGGAACATAAGAATCAACACCTTCTTCAAATGACATACCTGATTTTTGGCCAACATCATATCTTTGCCAGTTACGTGCTCTATTAGATCCTTCACCCCAATATTCCTTATAATAAGAACCATTTAGAATAATCTTATTTGTAGGTGATTCTTCAAAACGTGAGAAGTATCTTCCTAGCATTACAAAGTCCGCTCCCATTGCCAAAGCTAAAGAAATATGATGATCATAAACAATACCACCATCTGAACAAATAGGCACATAAATACCAGTTTTCTTATAGTATTCATCACGTGCTTTGGCAACTTCAATTACTGCAGTAGCTTGACCTCTACCAATACCCTTGGTTTCTCT
>CAVCDR010000020.1:0-20617 GCA_963601025.1 Agathobacter sp.
AAGACTACACGGACGGTCGGGTCAAATGCCGAAGACTTGTTGAAGAAACAAGAGCTATGTTTGAAGGACATGGAAGGGTATTACCCTTATTGATTGAGTTAAAAGCTCAGTTTTGTAAAGTTGCGTATAAGCCTTATAAAATGGTCAATAAGAAGCGATTTCTGTATGAAAGGACTTAAGAATGATTAGACAGGTGTAATACGCATCTGTCTTTTTTATGATTGGGGGAGATTTTAATGAAAAAGATAATTTGCTTATTTTTAACTTTATTCATTTTTGCAGGTTGCACCAGTGAAAATGAAACAGCCGATGTAGTTTATACGAATGCTTTATTTTATACGGAAGATGAAAATAATCCTGAAGCTGAAGTTATGGCTGTTAGAGACGGAAAGATCATGTATGTTGGGAATAATGCGGACTCTTACATTGGCGAAGATACCACAGTAATTGATTTAAACGGCGCATTTGTAACACCAAATATTCTAGATGCACATAGTCATCCAGGCATTGTATGTACTACTGCTTGGTATGTAGACATGCCTAGTGAAGCTGATACAAAAGAAGAAATATTAGAATTTGTAAAAGAATATTGCGAAAGCCATTCTAAAGAAGAGTATCCTTATATTTATTTTGAGTATTATCCATCTAATTTGTTTGATGAAAGTGGTCCTAGAAAAGAGTGGATTGATGAAGTTGTAAGTGATAGAGCTGTTTTGATTGAAGATTTTTCTGATCATGCATGTTGGGTGAATTCAAAGTTTCTTGAATTGCTTGGAATATATGAAGAAGGTGTATTAAATCCAGAAGATGAAGAATTCTTTATTAAAGATAGTAGTGGCGAATATACGGGTTGGATAAAAGAATTTGTTTGGCAAAACTATATTTCTAATCTATACGATGCCACAGGATACTATCCACCTGAAGAAGTTAGCGAAGAAACAATTAGCCCAGTGCTTGCTGATTTTACTTCATGGGGTGTTGGCGGAATTATGGATGCCTATGTTATAAATGAACAACACGTTAAGACTATTTCTGATTTAGATAAAGAAGGTAAACTTAACATGTACTATGAATTATCGGTAGTAATGGATGACCCTAGCAACTTAGAAGATTGTTTAGAGAATATCCATTATTTAAACGATACATATAGTACCGATCATGTAAAGGTTGATACGTTAAAAATATTCTATGATGGAACTAATGAGCTAGGAGATGCGGCTTTAATTGATGGTTGGATTAATGATGAAAGCCAAAAGGGCTACATTATGATGGATACAAAACAAACCAAGGAAGTTATTAGAAGATGCAACGAAGAAGGTGTAGATGTTCATTTTCATATGGTGGGCGATTTAGCCTTTAGACAAGTGTGTGATGCAACAGAAGAGCTTATTAATGAAATAGGCCAATTAGATATTCAAGTTGAAATGTGTCATTGTGAATACATTGATCCTGCCGATTATAATAGGCCTGCAAAACTTGGTATTATTGTGAATTGGACTCCTCATTGGTCTGGTGGTTACTTTGGCGATGGTGCCAAACAATATCTTGGAGAGGAAAGATATAATCGCATGTATCAATTTAATCCAATTATTGAATCTGGAGCTATTGTAACTTTTGGGTCAGATATTTATTCAATGTATGAGGAAGAAAGGGGTAATCCTTACTTTGGTATGCAGATAGGAATGAGCCGTGTTGACATTTGGGATGGTATTTATGATGGCGAAAGAGAAAGCGAAGATGCAAAACTATCTTTAGAGGATTTATTAAAAGGGTACACAATTAATGCTGCAATTCAAATGCGTATAGATGATAAAACAGGTTCTTTGGAAGCTGGAAAGTATGCTAATTTCAATGTATATAGTGAGAATTTATTTGAAGTTGATGTTGATAAATTTAGTGAAGTATTACCTTATGCTGTTTGCTTTGAGGGAGAGCTTGTAAGTGGCGGTTTAGATTAATTGTAAAAATTTATAAATGCTACTTGAATGCTAAAAATTATTTAATATAATAGTGTTATTGTAAATAAAACTTTAAGTTTAGTATTACTAAACTTTAGGAGGGAGGCATATGGATATAGGGAAACGTATTAGAGCTCTTAGAATCAAAAATGGTTTAACCTTAGAGGAACTAGCCTCCCGTAGTGAACTTACCAAGGGGTTTTTATCACAATTAGAAAATAATTTAACATCCCCGAGCATCACCACCTTAGAGGATATTACTGAGGTGCTTGGTGTTAGTTTAGAGGAATTTTTCAAGGAAGATAAGGATGAACAGATCAAATTTTCTAAGGATGATTACTTTGTGGATGAAAAGGATAATTCAACTATTACTTGGCTTGTGCCTAATGCTCAAAAAAATGAGATGGAGCCCATTTGTTTGACCTTAAAAGAAAAGGGTGAATCTAACGAGATTGAACCTCATGAGGGCGAAGAATTTGGTTATGTTTTAGAGGGCAAGGTTGATATTGTATTTGCGAATAATAAGAAGAAAATTACTCTTAAAAAGGGTGAGACATTTTATTTAAAGGGCGATTTTAAGCACAAGATTGTCAATAATTATAAACAGGTGGCTGAAATCATTTGGATTACGACACCACCGTTATTTTAGGGGGAACGATGGAAAAATTAATTGAATTTAGAAATATTGTAAAAGAGTTTGATGGACAAGTAGTTTTAAAGGGTATTAATTTAGATATTAATAAAAATGAATTTGTTACTTTACTTGGCCCTTCAGGATGTGGTAAGACAACACTTCTAAGAATTTTAGGCGGCTTCTTAGATTGTGATGAAGGCAGTGTTATTTTTAATGGTGAAGAAATTTCTAAGACGCCAGCATACTTAAGACCAATTAACACTGTCTTTCAAAAGTATGCTTTATTTCCACATTTGAATGTCTATGAAAATGTAGCTTTTGGTTTAAAGATTAAGAAAATGCCAAAGGATCTAATTGAGCCAAAGGTAAATAGAATGATTGGTTTAGTTGGACTAGATGGTTTCCAAAATAAGGATGTTACTTTATTAAGTGGTGGACAACAACAACGTGTAGCGATTGCTAGAGCGCTAGTTAATGAGCCAGATGTACTTTTGTTGGATGAACCATTAAGTGCTTTGGATGCCAAGCTTAGAAAAGAGATGCAACAAGAGCTTAAGCGTATTCAACAAGAAGTTGGTATTACTTTTATCTTTGTAACTCATGATCAAGAAGAGGCTCTTACAATGTCTGATAAGATTGTGGTATTAAAGGATGGTGTTATTGAACAAATCGGTACGCCAACTGAAATATATAATGAGCCAAAGAATCGTTATGTAGCGAAGTTTATTGGCGAATCTAATATTGTTGATGGCATCATGAAAAAAGACTATTTAGTTAACTTTGATAATGAAGACTTTAAGTGTGTAGATTACGATTTTAAGCCTAATGAGCCAGTTGATGTGATTATTAGACCTGAGGATATTGAAATCAAGAAGAAAAATGAGGGCAAGATGAATGGCCAAGTTATGTCTGTATTATTTAAGGGTGTTCATTATGAGGTCATTGTTGAAACTAAAAGAGGTGCTGCTAAGACTATTAAGCTTCATGTCTTTGATGATAAGGATGTTGTAAATAAAGAGGCTAATGAGAATATGCATGCCACAGACTTTATTATGGATATTGAAGACGTTGATAGCTTAAATGATGCAGAACTAATTCAAAGAGCTAATGCCCAAGCCTGGAATCCAGAAACAAGTGAAGATATTTCGATTGGCAGTGTTGATAGTTCAATCATTAAGGAAGCTGGAACTTATCCGGTTACTTTTAAGACGGATGCTGGTACAAGCATTACAATTAATGTTTCGGTTGTTGTGCCAAGAGTAAATAAGGATAAAGAGGACAACATAGGTATTCAAGCTTTTGATGTTTATAAGTCAGTTGATGAAATCAAGGAGTCTATGGCAATTTCATATGACCTTCAAACTTGGGCTGATGCGTATGCTTGGTATTTAGATAGTGAAGAAAAGGTTGAAATTGATGACGTTCGTTTTGATTTTGATCCAAATGAAATAACAGCGGGTGATTATAATGTTACTTTCGTTACCGAAGGTAGAACTTATAAGATTCATACAACAAGTGTTCAAAAAGAAGGAGCTATCGTTTCAATTGATTTTGAGCCTGACGCAATTCATGTAATGGAAAAGAGTATAGGCTAATGAAAAGCTTTAGAAGACTTATTTATCCATACATGGTGTGGGCCGGCATTATTATTGTGTTGCCAATGCTGATTATGTTGTTTTATGCGTTTACCGTTGATGGCAACAGCGTTTTAAATGTAAAGTTTTCTTTTGAAAATTTCATTAGATTCTTTTCCGATCCAATATTCTTAAATGTTTTATTAAGAAGTATTAAGATTGCTTTGATTACAACTTTGATTTGTATTTTGGTTGGTTATCCAGCAGCCTATTTTATTGCTTCACTTAAAAATAATAGCCAAGCTTTAATGGTATTAATGGTAACTTTACCTCAACTTATTAATATGCTTGTTAGAACTTATGCATGGCGTGGTATTTTACTTAATACAAACTTTAGTGCTGAATTAAAGATTTATATTGGCATGGTTTATAACTTTTTACCATTTATGATTTTACAAATTTATACTTCTTTATCGAAGATGGATAAATCATTACTGGTGGCTGCCAAAGATTTGGGTTGTGATAATAAGAAGGCTTTTCTTAAGGTGACTTTACCACTTAGTGTGCCTGGTATTATCTCGGGTATTACTTTGGTATTCCTTCCTGCTGTAAGTAGCTTCTTTATTCCTAAACTTTTAGGTGGTGGTTCTTATGTACTAGTTGGTAATTTAATTGAAAACTACTTTATTACAACGGGAGATTGGAACTTTGGTGCTGCTGTAAGCTTAATTATGACAATCATTATTTTGATTAGTATGTACTTTACAAGAAAATTAGATTATGACAAGGAGGCTAGATAATGAAGAAGTTTGATTTTAAAAAGCTTTATTTAGCTTTAATCTTATTGTTTTTTTACTTGCCTATTGTTTATGTAATCATCTTTTCTTTTAATGAATCTAGATCTTTAACTACTTTTACTGGTTTTTCATTAAGATGGTATGAAAAGATGTTTAAGTCTAGAAGCATGATGGAGTCGGTTTATTATTCGGTTGTTATTGCGGTAATTGCGACAATTGTTTCAACCATTGTAGGTACTTTAGCTTCTATTGGCTTAAGTAAATCAAATAAGATTATCAAGGAAGTTGTAACGCAAGTTAATAATCTTCCTATGCTTAATCCAGATATTGTAACCGCTATAGGCTTTATGTTGTTTTTCTCAAGTTTACAAATTCCAACAGGCTTTGGCACTTTACTTTTAGCCCATATTGCATTTTGTATTCCTTACGTAATGTTGTCGGTAACACCAAAATTAAGACAACTTGATGATAATATTGCCGAGGCTGCATTAGATTTAGGTTGTACACCTTTACAAGCTTTAACTAAAGTTATCCTTCCGCAAATTAAAGAAGGTGTTTTCTCTGGTGCACTTGTAGCCTTCATGATGAGTTTTGATGACTTTGTTATCTCTTACTTTACAACTGGCCCTGGAATAAACAACATTTCTACTTATGTATATTCAACAAGTAAGCGTATTAATCCAAGTATTAATGCCCTTAGTACTTTAATTGTTTTAGCTATTACTTTAGTACTGGTGTTTGTGAATGTTATTCCGCTTATTAAAGAAAGGAAGATGAGAAATGAAAAAGTTATGTAGCATCTTATTTTCATTATTATTACTTAGTGGTTGTTTTAGTGCTAATTACGATAATGGTGAATTGAATATCTTTATGCCTGGTGAATATATTAGTGATGAAGTTGTTGAACAATTTGAATATGAATATGGCGTTAAGGTAAAAATTACTCTATTTGATTCAAATGAGGCAATGTATACAAAGCTTGTAGCTAATACTAGTAGTTATGACATAATTATTCCTAGTGATTACATGATCGAAAGACTTATTAATGAAGACATGTTACAAAAGCTTGATAAGAGTAAGCTTACTTGTTTGGATTATCTTTATGATGGTGTTAAGAATATGGATTATGATCCTGATAACGACTATTCTGTTCCTTATTTCTGGGGAAATGGTGGCATTGTTTATGATAGTACAATAGTTGATCAAGCAGATGTTGAATCTGAGGGTTGGGCTGTATTAAAGAATACTAAATATAAGGGTCAAATATATATGTATGATTCTATTAGAGATATCTTTATGGTAGCTTTTAAATCTCTTGGTTATTCAATGAATACTAATGATGAAGAAGAAATCAATGAAGCTTATAACTGGTTAGTTGATATAGCTAAGACAATGGAACCAGCTTATGCAACAGATGAGTGTATTGATGGTTTAGCATATGGCGAAAAGGCAATGGGCTTTATGTATTCTGGTGATGCTGCTTATATCTTATCGGAGAATGAAAATATGAAGTTTTATGCGCCAAGCGAGGGTACAAACTACTTTGTAGATGCGATGGTTTTACAAAAGGGTGCTAAAAATGTTGAGAATGCTTATAAGTTTATCAATTATATTACTGATTATGATGCGGCTTTCGATAACAGCGTTTATGTAGGCTATGCTTCAGTTAACAAGGAAGTATTAAATGATTTAACTTTACCTGATGGTGATTTTGATGGCAATGAAGCTTATATTCCTAGGGATAAAAATGCCAATGATGAAGTTTTCCATAATAATGAAAAACAATTAAGTACCATATCTGAGCTTTGGGTTAAGGTAAAGAATCAATAGTATGGCAAATTTTCTAGATACATTTTTTAGTGGTTTTGATTATGCTTTGTTGGCATTCTTTCATAGTTTAGCACTTAAGTGTGGTGATGTTTTAACACCGATTTGTAAGTTTCTAGCGGTTACTTGTAACCTTCCAATACTAATAGTTGGCTATATTGCGATAATTTTAATGTTTACTAAGAAATATCGTAAGATTGGCGTTATTATGGCTGTCTCAATTGCTCTAGGGGCAATTATTACATCGCTTCTAATTAAACCATTAGTGTTAAGATTGAGGCCTTATCAAAGTGATGTTGAAGCGTATAAGAATTGGTGGACTTATGTGGGCATGGCGACTGAAAAGGATTCTTCTTTTCCAAGTGGCCATACAACTGCGGCCACATCATCTTGTCTAGCTTTCTTTCTAGCTAGTAAAAATAAGAAGATTAGCTGGTCCGTGCTTCTTTATCCAATTATTATTGCAGCTTCAAGAATTTACTTATGTGTTCATTATCCAAGTGATACTTTAGGTGGATTAATAGTAGGAAGTATCGCAGCTTTAATTGCTTATGCAATAATTAATCAAATATATAAGAAAAAGGGACTTGAATAGTCCCTTTGATTGCCTTGGTGCACCAGACAAGATTTGAACTTGCACGAATAATCACACGCCCCTCAAGCGTGCGCGTCTACCAGTTCCGCCACTGGTGCATTTACTTATTGTCGAATAGACAATAAGCCATATATGCTGGTATTTTATACCCAATTTCATCTTTATTAAAGGATTTTGGGTGTATTATATATGATTCGCCAATTCTTTTTTTATATTTAGCTTTAAATTTATCATAAGAAATGTTCGTATAATTCTTAGAAGATTTTACTTCAATTGAGATAAGTTTGTTCAATTCACCAACAACTAAAAAGTCAATTTCTATATCATTACGTTTCTTGTCGGCGTTATATTGCGTATAAAAATATAAGTCTATGTTTTTGCATGCTAGAGTTTGAGCAATCACGTTTTCGAACAACATGCCTTTATTAAAAGACAGCTTGCCATTCATGATTTGTTTATATAAATCCATTGAGTTTATTTTATTACTAGAAAGGACCATACTTACAAGTAAGCCGGTGTCGCCCATGTAACATTTTATAGAAGATGTATCTTTATATAATGATAGGCTAACACTAGGGTCACTACATTTGTAACATAGATTACAAATCATGGAATCTTCAAGCCAAAATAGAGATTCATAATAATTAGAATACATTTGCTTTTTGTCTATTGCATTTAAAGAGATTTGTTTGCTGCCACTTGATAAGTATCCTGGTATGTTATTAAATATTGAAGAGACTTTTGATTGATATTTTGAAGCTGATTTTTTTATGTCGTCTTTGTATAAATTTATAATTTTCATTTTAGCTTCATGGGAAGCAAAAAAATCTTTAGAATTTTCAACGTAGGCAATAACGCTTTGTGGCATCCCTCCAACCAAAATATATTCGTCGAATGCATAATTAGCTTTTTTGTGGAATGCGTCCATTAATGGAACTTTCTTATCAAAACAGTCTTTGATATAGTCGGAAAGAAGTTCGTTATCTGTTGCCCACAAGAATTCTTCAAAGTCCAAAGGATACATTTTAAGTTTATCTTCTTCGCTTGGAATTAATATATCTTCAACATTTTCTTTAATTGAAATAAGAGATCCCGTTTCTATATAATCGTATCTGCCATCACTTACCAAGTGTTTAATTGCTTGCCTAGCGCGAGGGTAGAATTGTACTTCATCAAAGATAATTACTGAATTACGTTTATATAATCTTGTTTTATATTCTATTGAAATAATCTGAAAAAAAGAGTCTAAGTCTATCAAGTTATTTTCGAAATTATCTTTTATTTTAGATGAAACTTTTGAAAAATCTATCAGTATATAGCTTTTGTAGTTTTCTTCTGCGAACTTTTTAACCGTAGTAGATTTTCCAATACGCCTAGCGCCCTCAACTAAAATAGCGGATTTACCGTTTGATTTTTCTTTCCATTCTAGTAACTCTGCATAAGCTTTTCTTTTAAGTTCCATAATCCTTTATTTATGGCTTAATTTTATCATTTTTAGGATAAAACGCAAAGTAATTATTTAAAAAAACGTAGAAAGAACGCAAAGTAATATTTTGAAAATATTTAGATAAAACGCAAAGTAATTAACATTAAGAAATAAAAAAGGCTTAAGATCAAGCCTTGGTGTTTAATTTGGTGCACTAGACAGGACTTGAACCTGCATGGTTGCCCATATGAACCTGAATCATACGCGTATGCCAATTTCGCCACTAGTGCATAAATCAATTTTATTACAAATAGAAACAAATGGTTATTTGTGTTGTTTGATTAATTAATTTGTTTAAGTAATATTAAGGCATAGATAATGGAGAAAAAGAAATAAATAAAGATAAAATCTATGTAGAACAAATCGCAAATGAATATGTACCAAAGGATACAAGGGAATTCTTAAATAAAGTAAATGATTGTTCTTTAAAAGAATTACGACTAGTAAACCCTAAGTGCTTGGTTTCTTATTTAACTTATATAAAGGAACACGAACTTATTTTTAGATGTGCATTAGAGCGTCATCTATTTTTAGTTAGAAGCAGCATACAAAGATTTATATCGTTATATTTGTATGTCCATTTTAGATAAGTTTGATATTGATGAAGATAAAAGAAACAATATAGTTCGTTTCTACATTAGTGGTCTTATGGGGATTGTTAATGAGTGGCTTTAAGATGATTGCAAAGATGATGTTGAGTGCGTTATTTCTATTATGCAATATTGTGTAAAAAGCCTTTAAATAATGAAGAATTTGCTTGCACTTGGGTAGCAATGTGCTTAAAATAATGTGGTATGGAATTTAGAAAAATTATTAACGTGGCAGTTATTGCCCATGTAGATGCTGGTAAATCAACTTTGGTTGATGCTTTCTTAGCTCAATCTCATGTTTTTTCTGATCATGATGAAATTGTTGAACAAGTAATGGATTCAAATGATCTAGAAAGAGAAAGAGGTATCACTATTTATTCTAAGAACTGTTCTGTTAACTATAAAGACTATAAGATTAATATTGTCGATACACCAGGACATGCTGATTTCTCTAGTGAAGTAGAAAGAATTATCAAAACTGTTGATACTGTTATATTGTTGGTTGACTCTTCAGAGGGCCCAATGCCTCAAACACGTTTCGTTTTAAAGAAATCTTTAGAGGCAAATTTAAGACCCATCCTATTAATCAATAAGATTGATAAAAAAGATCAACGTGCAATTGAAGTAATTGATGAAGTATATGACTTATTCTTAGACTTGGATGCGAACGATGATCAATTAGATTTCCCTATTCTTTATGGAATTGCCAAAGAGGGTATTGTTAGATATGAAATGAATGATACTAACAATGATATTGCTCCTTTGTTTGAGACAATTGTTAAGCATGTAGAGCCATATCCTAACAAGATGGATAGGCCATTAAAGATGCAAGTTAGTGCTTTAGCTTATGATGACTATATCGGTAGAATCGGTATTGGTAGAGTCTATGAGGGTGTTATTAAGGCTAATGAAACAGTTACTGTTTGTGATTGTGATATTAAGAAACAAAATCGTAAGATTGCCAATTTGTATAACTATCAAGGCTTAAAGAGAGTTGCTATAAATGAAGCGCAATGTGGTGATATCGTTTTAATTAGTGGTATCGATAATATCGAGATTGGTGATACTATTTGTCAAAATGGTATTGTTGATCCAATGCCTCAAATTGATATCGAGGAGCCTACATTGTCAATGAATTTCATGGTTAACTCTTCTCCTTTCCAAGGCAAGTCTGGTAAGTATGTTACAAGTAGAAATATTAGAGAAAGACTTGAAAAAGAACTTGAAGTAAATGTTGGTTTAAAGGTTGAGGAAACTGATTCTACGGATACATTTAAGGTATCTGGTAGAGGCGAACTTCACTTATCTATTCTTCTTGAGAATATGCGTAGAGAGGGTTATGAAGTTGCAGTATCTAGACCAGAAGTTATCTTTAAGACTATTGATCATGAATTATGCGAACCAATCGAAGAAGTTGTATGTTCAGTTCCTAATGATTATAGTGGTACGGTAATTAATTCGTTGAACCTTAGAAAAGGTGAAATGATTGATATTCAAGATGAGGGTTCTTATACTAAGATTATTTATCATGTTCCTACAAGAGGTCTAATGGGCTTTAGAAGTGAATTCATTAACTCTACTAAGGGCGAGGGTGTTCTTGTTAGAAAGTTCATTGAATATAAACCATTTAAGGGTGAAATTCCTGAAAGAACAAATGGTGCTATGATTTCTTGTGCTACTGGTAAGACAATGACTTATTCATTATGGAATCTTCAAGAAAGAGGTCAATTGTTTGTAGGCCCTGCTCAAGATGTATATGAAGGTCAAATTGTTGGTGTTTCTAGTAAGATGCAAGATATGGAAGTAAATCCTACAGTTAATAAGAAGATGACAGCTGTAAGATCTACTGGTAATGATGAGGCTATGAAGCTTGTGCCATATAAGCAATTCTCTCTTGAGGAAGCACTTGAATTTATTAATGATGATGAACTTGTTGAAATTACGCCTGATGCGATTAGAGTTAGAAAGAAATATTTAACTAATCTTGATCGTAGAAGACATATGAGAGAAGTTAACAAGGGTGAATAAAGTATAAACCTATCTTAATTGATAGGTTTTATTTTATGCTGTGCAACCAATATATAATTGCACATATATTGCAAAGATATTTTTATAATCATAAAATTATAAAGAGGATGGTTAATGATATGAATACTACAACTAATATAACTATTAGAATAGATAAGAACTTAAAAGAAAGTTCTGATTTATTATTTAAAGAACTTGGAACAAATACAAACTGTGCGATTAATATGTTTTTAAGACAATGTGTAAGACAACAAAGTTTGATTTTTACACCAGCCATTACAAATAATCCAAGCAAAGAATTGCTTGAATCTTTAAGAGAAATGGAAGACTATGAAAACGGCAAAGTGAAATTAGATACATATAAAGACACTAAGTCTATGCGTAAAGCTTTATTAAAAGATGAATAAGAAATATACACTAGTAGTTTCTAGCAATTTTAAGAAACAATATAAGAAAGCTTATAAGCAAGGCAAAAACTTAGATAAATTAGATTTTGTAATTGATCAATTAGCAAGCCATCAAGTGCTCGATCCAAAATATAAAGACCATCGTTTGATTGATGATAAGTATTATAAAAGTTGTCGAGAATGTCATATAGAACCTGATTGGTTACTAGTATATCGATATGAAAATAATAAATTAGAACTATTATTGATTGCTACAGGGAGTCATAGCGAGCTTTTTAATTAAAGTAGATTAATGAAATTTGCTTAAACTTATCGAAGATTGCGCTTTTTGAATATTTTGCCTAAAAATGAATTGCGTTTTTTTGATATTTTGAAAAAAATCATTTTGCGCTTTTTCTTGAAAAATTAAAAATAGCGCCTATTTAAAGCACTATTTGTATTATTTTTATTGAATATAATAATTAATGTTAAATTCAACGTAAAAAGTTTTAAAATGCGTTGAATTTTTTTATTTAATCGCGTTAAAATGAGTGGGCAAAGGAGGAAATACTATGGATGTTCATTTGTGTGAATGTTTAAAGAAAGATATAGATGAGCACCCGAGTATGGAATCATCTATTTCTTTCTTCTAAGTAAAGGAGGAAAGAATAATGTTAGAAAAAGTATTTGAATTAATTTCTAAGCGTAACTTCAAAGAGTTGAAAGATCTTTTAAGCAACGCTAATGAATCTGATGTTGCCGAAGTATTAGATGAATTATCTAAAGAGGATTTGGCGGTTGTTTTTAGATTGCTTAAAAAGGATGAGGCTGTTGATGTCTTCTCTTATATGGATAGCGATACCCAAGAAAAACTAATCGAAACTTTAAGTGATAACGAAGTAGCTGGTATTGTTTCTAAGTTATATATCGATGATGCGGCTGACTTAATTGATGAATTGCCTGCTAATTTGGTTAATAAAGTATTAAAAAATGCGAGCGCTTCTAAAAGAAAGGCTATCAACGAAATCTTAAAGTATCCAGAGGATTCGGCTGGATCAATCATGACTGTCGAATATGTTGATATCAAAAGTGGTATGACAGTCAAAGAATGTTTTGATCGTATTCGTAAGATAGGTTTAAATAAGGAAACAGTTTACATTTTGTATGTGGTTGATGAAAATCGTTCTTTAATTGGCGTTACTACTGTAAAGGATTTATTGATGCATGACTATGATACAAAGATTAATGAGTTCATGGAAGAAAATGTCATTAGTGTTACTACTAATGAAGATAAGGAAGATGTTGCCAAGATGTTTGACAAGTATGACTTCCTTGCTTTACCGGTTGTTGATAACGAGAATAGATTGGTTGGTATCGTTACAGTTGATGATGCCATGGATGTAATGAGTCAAGAAAGTGAAGAAGACTTCGAGAAGATGGCTGCCATGGCTCCAAGTGAAGATGACTATTTAAAGGAGTCAGTTCTTGTTCAATATAAAAATAGAATTGTTTGGCTATTAGTATTAATGCTTTCTTCAATTGTTACAGGTAAGATTATTACTAATTATGAGAATGCCTTTGCGGCTGTGCCTTTGCTTGTATCGTTTATTCCAATGTTGATGGATACAGGAGGAAATTGTGGTTCACAAGCTTCTACCATGGTTATTAGAGCCCTGGCTACTGATGAACTAGAGCCTAAGGATATCTTTAAGGCTTTATGGAAAGAGGCTAGAATTGGTGTACTTTGTGGTGGCACTTTAGCAATTGTTAATGGACTTAGAATTTTTATTCAATATGGTAATGGTGGCATTGCACTAGTTATTGGTATTACATTATTTGTAACGGCTATCTTATCTAAATCTCTCGGCTGTATCTTGCCTATGATTGCTAAGGCATGTGGACTAGATCCAGCTTATATGGCTTCACCTTTAATCACAACAATTGTTGATGCGGGTTCACTAGCTATTTACTTTAATGTTGCACTAATGCTTCTAAATATCTAAAATATTAAATATGAGTAAAATTAAGGAATTGTATTTTAAGTATAAAGAAGTTATTAACTATCTCTTTTTTGGCGGTTGCACTTTTCTTGTTAGTATCATTAGTTTTTA
Source organism: Agathobacter sp. (assembly GCA_963601025.1). Lineage (GTDB taxonomy): Bacteria > Bacillota_I > Bacilli_A > Erysipelotrichales > Erysipelotrichaceae > Colivicinus. The sequence goes on from CAVCDR010000020.1 coordinate 13,987, forward strand.
TTTATTTAATAAAGTTTGTGGCTTTAATGAGCATATAGCTAATGTAATATCTTGGATATTGGCTGTTTCTTTTGCCTATATCACTAATAAGAAGTATGTTTTTGAGTCTAAGACTAGTGAAAAGAAGGATTTATTAAGGGAAATTGGTTCTTTTGTTTCAGCTAGACTTTTGACTTTAGTGATGGAAGAGATAATCTTGGTTATTGGTGTTAATTTATTACATATTGATTCAATGATTGTTAAGATTATCGCACAGGTTGTGGTTATTGTGTCTAATTACTTCTTATCAAAATTGTTTATTTTTAAGAAATAGTATGCGTTTAGTTGTTCAAAGAGTAAAAGAAGCTAGTTGCACTGTTGAAGGTAATGTTACTGGTAAAATCAATAATGGTTTCATGGTGCTAGTAGGCTTTGGGAATGATGATAATAAAGCCATTGTAGAAAAGATGGCTAATAAGCTTGCTAAACTTAGAGTTTTTGAGGATTCTAATGGTAAGATGAATCTTGGTTTAAAGGATATTAATGGTGACATCTTATCTATTTCACAGTTTACTTTGTATGCTGATTGTTCTAAGGGCAATCGCCCATCGTTTAATTTGGCTTTAAAGGGTGAGGAAGCTACTAAACTATATGATTATTTTAATGAAGTATTAAGACAATTAGGTTTTAGAGTTGAAACAGGTATCTTTGGTGCTGATATGAAGATCAAATTGTTGAATGATGGTCCAGTTACCATTATCATGGATTCAAGGGAGCTAGTATGATAGAAAATTATGCATTAGATGATATCGTTCAAATGAAAAAGGATCACCCATGCAAGAAATCTAGCTACTGGAAGATTGTCAGGGTTGGCTCAGATATTAAGATAAAGTGCCAAGGCTGTGGTTGTGTGGTAATGATGGAGCGCAGAGAATTTGAGCGAAAATGTAAGAAGATGATTTATAAGGCTTCAAAAGAAGAGTAAGTCATTTCCATAAATTGGGCAAACATATAAGTTTGCCTTTTTTGTTAGGGCTTGGTTTACTTCTTTTAAGGCTAGTTCTTCGGTATTATTTTCTTTGCTTAAATGGGCTAATAAGAAGTTATTTGTGCCATTTTCATTTAAAAATTTAATGGCATTTGCACAATCTTGATTAGAAAGATGGCCAAAATCAGATTCAATGCGATCCTTTAGCATACGCGGATAAGTTCCATTTTCTAGCATATCAATATCGTGGTTAGCTTCAATTATTACTACATCAGCTCCCTTAAAGGCTTCTAGAGCTTTTTGATTAATATAGCCTGTATCGGTTGCGTAGACTACTTTACAGTTACTTGTTTCAAAGATATAGCCTGTACATTCTACATCGTGTGATAGTCTAATAGTTTTAACAATTAAATCATCTATAATTATTTGACCATTAGCTTTTATAGATTTAAAGACGTTAGTTTCATATTTCTTATTTAAATAATTGGCACAACTATTAATAGTGTAATATGGCATATTAAAATTCTTTAGACATACTTTTAGACCGTTTATATGATCGTTGTGTTTATGGGTAATAAAACCATATTCAATATCATTGATATTTATATTGTTTGTTGATAACGCTTCTTTTATCTTTTTATAGGATAGTCCAAAGTCAATTATTAGTTGATGATTGTCAATATTAATATAGAAGCTATTGCCGCTAGAGCCCGAGCCAATAGGAATTATTTTGATGTTTGCCATAAATTTGTTTGTATACTTAATAAGAATGTAGTAAAATTATATCACGCTTTAAAGAGGTGAATTATGCGAATCGTATTACTTATTGTTTCTATATTACTTATACTTATATCTTTGTTACAAAGTGGTAAATCTGATGGCTTAAGTGCTTTCACTGGTTCTGGTGATTTAGGTCTTTTCCAAAATGTAAAGGAAAGAGGTCCAGAAAAGGTTATTTCCAATATAACAATGGCACTAGGAATTATCTTCTTTGTCTTAGTTATCGTAATTAGAATTGTAGAGGGATAATCAATCCCTTTTATTTTTTATGGCAGTTAAGGATGTTAGTGTAAATAAGAAGGCTTTTCATGATTATGAAATAATTGAGAAGTTTGAGGCTGGTTTAAGTTTACTTGGCACAGAAATTAAGTCTGTAAGAAAGGGCAAGGTACAACTTAAGGAGGCTTATATTTCTTTTATTAAGGGGGAAGCTTACATAAAGGGAATGAATATTGCCCAATATGATCATGGCAATCGTTTTAATCATGATGAAACAAGGGATCGCAAACTGTTGTTGCATAAAAATGAAATTATTAAGCTTTCGACTAAGACTAAATTACAGGGTCTTACGGTTATTCCTTTAAGAATGTATCTAAAGGATGGTAGGGCAAAGCTGGAGATTGGTTTGGCTAGAGGCAAGTCTTTATACGATAAGCGTGAAGATGATAAGAAGAAGTCAATGGAAAGAGAAGCTTTAAAGGCTATTAGAAGATGAATTTAACTTTTAAGGAAGCGTTTAAGGATTCGATTCCGATTATGGCTGGATATCTAGTCTTGGGATCTGGTTTTGGTATTGTTGCAAGCTCATATAACTATAATATTTTGGTTCCTATTTGTATGAGCCTTTTTATCTATGCTGGAAGTATGGAATATTTAACATTGTCTTTATTAAGCATGGGTACTAGTCTAGTCAATGCGGCTATTATGACAGTTGTGGTTAACTTAAGGCATATGTTTTATGGCATTGCAATGTTAAGCAAATATAATAATTTGAAGAAACATAAGGCCTATACTATTTTTTCTTTAACTGATGAAACTTTTTCGGTTGTTGTATCAAAGAAGTTAAATAATGATTTAAATAGTGATGAATATTATTTTTATATTTCTTTATTAAATCAATTTTATTGGCTAGTAGGAACTATTGCCGGCTATTTAATTGGTAATATCTTGCCTTTTTCGAGTGAGGGTGTTGATTTTTCAATGACCGCCCTATTTATTTGTGTAGTGATTGGCCAATGGGAAGAAAACAAAAATCATTTACCTACAATTGTTGGTTTTGCTGTTTCAATTGCTTGCTTACTAATATTTGGTGGATCAAATTTCCTTATCCCTTCTATTTTCTTAATCTGTTTGATACTAATTATTACAAGAGGTAAAAACAATGGATAATGTTTATGTTTATAGTGTTATTGGTGTTGTTGCCCTAATGACTATCATTATTCGTTTTTTACCATTTTGGGTATTTAAGAATAAGGTTCCTAAAATAATTGAATATTTAGGCAATGTTTTGCCTTATTCGATTATGGCGATGTTGGTAGTATATTGCCTAAAGGGAATTGATTTATTTAGTAATAGTCATGGTTTGCCTGAAATAATTGCTTCATTATTTGTGGTATTTATTCATAAGTTTAAGCATAATTTATTGCTTTCGGTAGTGAGTGGTACAGTAGTTTATATGCTTCTTATAAATATTATTTAGAAAATCTTTGTATTATTTGCACTATTTATACTAATAATAGTGCTTTTTATGATGATATAATTTTTAAAAAATAGGAGGCTCATTATGAAAAAACCACTATTCTTAAAAGTAATTCAATGTTTTACTTTATGTTTATTGTTTGTCACAATAATACCTTCACAAATTTTAGCTGATGGTGAAAATTCTTATGGCTACAGCGAAGATGCTGGTGGTAATAGGACTTATTACTATAGCATCAATGATGCGATGAATGCTACTAGAAAGAATTACACTGTTTTTCTTAATAAAGATTGGGAATTAAGTTCTCCTTTAAATATTGTTGAGGGTACTACTTCTAGACTTAACTTAAATGGTCATACTATTAAAAGAACGGACATGCCAAGTAGTGCTAGCCACAGTGGTGAAGTTATTACTTTGCATCCTAAGTCTAAACTATACTTATATGGTTCTTTGGAGGATGTAAGTTTTACAAAAGATGGTAAAACAATTCAAAGTGGTGGTTTTATAAGTGGCGGTTGCACATACAATGGTGGTGGTATCTATATGAAAAAGGGTGCCTACCTTTATATGGAAAGAGTTGCGATAGCCTTTAATTATGCGCTTAATGAAGGTGGTGGCGTATATGTTAGTGATGATAATTGTTCTATTGAAATGGTAGATGCCAAAATTACCTACAATTCAAATGGCAGTAAATTTGGTGAAGGTGGCGGAATTTCTGTTAATGGCGAAAATTTCGGCATGGATTTAGCGAAAAATTCAGAAATCAGTTACAACTCTACAAATGGTTTAGGTGGCGGTGTTTTTTGTTCGGATGAAAATGTCACAATTGGTTCAACTGATAAGACTGGCAAAATCATTCACAATAGCGCTGTTGGTAGAGCCGGTGGTATTTATTTAAATAAGAGTGATTGTTCGGTTTCTGATTTATTAATCGAAGGCAATAGTGGCACTGATGCAGGAGGTGTCTATTGTAACTCTACTAACACGTATTTAAAGAATTTAACAATCAAAAACAATAGCACGGATGATAGTAATGGTGGTGGTGTTTTGATTGGTGGTAAAGAAGTTATTCTTAAGGATTGTTTAATTACTGGTAATCATTCCGCTAGTAATGGTGGTGGTGTATTTGTTGTTGCTGACTATGATATCTATTTAAGAGATTGCAATAAAATATATGGCAATACAAGTGGCAAAAATAATAAGATGGATGATTTGTATCTTGAAGAAAGAGGCCTTTGCAAAGCGTATGTCATTGGCGAAGATTTTGATGGTGCTTCAACACTTGGTATAAGAACAGGTTCCGCTAATGGTAGATTACTAGCTAAGAATATCGATAGTGTTGATTATGTTTCTTCTTTCTTTTTAAATGACAGCGAAAATTATCATATAAGTTTTGAGGCAAGCGATAATGAGATTTGGCAAAGGAAGGGTGCAACAACTTATGCTGTGAAAGTAAATGATGCACCAGTGGGTAAATACGCTAGAGGAGTAGAAAATATCACCGTTGTTGATAATAATACTAATAAAGATAAAATCTTTGTATCTTGGGATATGGAGAGAAGCAGTGGCATAACTTTAAGTGATGACCAATTAAAGTCTAATACTCTTATTTTTACAATGCCTGGTAATGAAGTTAATTTATATGGAAGTTATGTTGACGCAGTAAAAGAACTTACTTTAACCTTTGATAATGATATTACTATTGGAGATAGTCTTCCTAAAACAGCTACTTTATCTTGGGAGTTTAATAATAATCCAGGAAACGAAACAGTTAATTTAAATTGGTATAGGAAAGATAATGGCCGTTATGTAAATTGTGATAATGAAAAAGTAACAGAAGGTTCAGCCTATATCTTTGAGGTATATGCAAATGGTATACAAAACGGCGTTCATGTCATATCTAATGATACTGATAATATTAATATAAAAATAGTTTGTGCTAATAGAAGTGTTTCAGTTAATGAGATATCAGTAAATGATGAAGGTACTATTAACTTTAAGAGTAATGATATTCTTGTAGGTAAAGATGCAATCTCTTATGTTGACCCACTTGTAGTAGCAGTTAAAGAAGGTGCTAGTAAAGATGATGTTATAGCTAAAATTAACGCTAATCTTACAAGTATTGCGACATCTAAAAATGGATATCTATATGATGTTACATTAAATCAAATTACTGATTTAGAAGATAACTGGTTTGGCGAAAACGGAATTATTAAAAATAACGATGGATACTATTCAACAAATATAGGCGTTATAGAAAACGATAAGATTAGATTAGATGATAATACTAGAAGCACTATTGTTATAGTTAATGTATTACCTAAGGATGAACAAACTAGTGATACAAAAATTCTTAGGATAAATGATGATGGAATTGTTGTTGAGGGTGATACATGGTATAAGGAAATAACATTTGATGGCACTGGTTATATGTTAGATGCAACTCCTTATACTAGCAATACGGTGAAATTGATTGGTGAAAAGGGTAAGAGAATTACCCATGAGTTAACAATTGATGGTTATAATGGAAAAGAATTTTATACATATATTCTAGATGATTCTAAGGCTACTACTCCTGAACTAAGAGATGGAGAAAGAAAAGTTGAACAAGGCGTACTTTCTCAACAAATAATTGCTGACTATAACTATAATAATATTTTTGTGTATAATCCAAATGGCGATAACAATTGGACTATCAACAAGGGTGTTAGCTATACGGTAAGTACTGAAATAGATTCATACAAAACAGTCAGGGCTCTTGTGTGGACAGTAGATAGTAACCACAACATGTCTGATATCTCTAGAAAGACCTATATCTTAGATAACTATAATATATCTTCTTTCTCTGGTTCATTTATTTCTAAGGTAAATGTAACAATTGATGATCTTGTATATGGTGTAGCTTTACCTACAAAAATAAGTAATATTGATGTTACATTATCTAAGGATAAAGTATATTCATTTACTAATTTAGAAATTGATGAGTGGTCACCAAATAATGATAGTGTAAAAAACAATACCGTTTATACAGCTAAGATAGAAATAAAGACAACAGATGAAAACAATAATGTGTTATATGATGCCAATTACTTATCTAGTTTAGATGTAACAGTTAATAATGATGATAGGATTCATGCCTATATCGAAAACGAAAATAATAAAGCTATCCTTTATATCATCTTCCC